>JBIIAR010000030.1:0-12537 GCA_044239765.1 Microbacteriaceae bacterium | reverse complement strand
TGGCGCTTGAGGCGGTCACGCGGGTCGACGACCTCGGTGACGTGCGCCTGTCGGTGAAGGGCCTCAGCATCCCCGGCGTCTTCGACGACATCAGCTTCGAGGTACGCGAGGGCGAGATCGTCGGCGTCGCGGGCCTCGTGGGCTCCGGTCGCTCCGAGATCGCGCAGGCCATCTTCGGCCTCTCGACGGGCCTCACCGGCACGGTCGAGGTCAACGGATCGAAGATCGTTCCCAGGAGCCCCGGCCAGATGCGCAACGAGGGTGTCGTCTACCTTCCAGAGGACCGCGACGCGGAAGGCATCATCTCGACGATGTCGATCACCGACAACATCGCGCTGCCGAGCGTTCCGCGCCTGAGCAGGTTCGGCTTCATGAGCCGCACCAAGGAGCGCGAGCTCGCCGAGACCCAGCGCGAGATGCTGAGCATCAAGGGGCAGATCGGCGACCCGGTCAGCTCCCTCTCGGGCGGCAACCGCCAGAAGGTGGCCATCGCCCGCTGGCTCGCCACCAACCCCAAGGTGCTGCTGCTCGACGAGCCGACCCATGGCATCGACGTCGGAACCAAGGCCCAGGTGCACGAGATCATGCGCGACCTCGCCCGCAAGGAGCGCCTCGCGATTCTCATGATCTCGTCAGACATGCCAGAGGTGCTCGCGGTCAGCGACCGCGTTCTCGTCATCTCCCGTGGCCGCCTCGCGGCCGACATCGACATCGCGGATGCGACGCAGGAGACGATCCTTGCCGCCGCCACCACCTCCATCAAGAAGAAGGGTGCCGCCGCATGAGCGCCGCATCGACGCCCACGAAGAAGCGCTTCTCCGGGGGTGCGGCCGCTCTGCGGGTGCGCTTTCTCGGGGTTCTCGTATTCCTCATCATCATCGCGGTCGCGTTCGCTTTTCTCAGCCCTCGCTTCCTGACCTTCGACAACACCCGCAGCATCCTGTTCACCGCGGCGATCCTCGCGATCGCGGCCGCAGGGCAGAGCCTCGTGGTGCTGACCGGCAACCTCGACCTCTCGGTCGGATCGATCATGGGCCTCACCGCCTACGTCGTCTTCGACATCAGCGGCAAGGTCACCGAGCTGCAGCCCTTCGTGCTGATCCTCGCGATCGTCATCGGCGCCCTGCTCGGATTCATCAACGGCTTCCTCATCTCGGTGCTGCAGATTCCGTCGATCGTCGCGACCCTCGGCACCCTGTCGATCTACCGCGGCTTCGTCTCGTTCTACGGCAACGCCCGCGAGATCACGACGGGCACGCTTCCCCCCTTCATGCGCGACCTCGCGCAGGCCATCTGGCTCGGTGTTCCCGCCTATGTCTGGGTCGCGCTGCTGGTCGTCGTGATCACCGGTCTCGCGCTGCGCTTTCACCCGTGGGGCCGCATGCTCTACGCCTACGGCTCCAACCCCAAGGCCGCGCGCTTCTACGGCCTCAACAGCACGTACATCATCATCGGCGCGTACACCGGCGCAGGCATCATCGCCGCGATCGCCGGCCTGCTGCTCGGCGCCCAGGTCGGCAACATCAACTCGCTGCTGGCCAACGGCATCGAGCTGCAGGTGCTCGCCGCGGTCGTCATCGGCGGCGTGAGCATCTGGGGCGGCTCCGGCAGCGTCTACGGCGCGGCGATCGGCGCGATCGTGCTCGCCACCATCAACAACGGCCTCGTGCTGCTGCAGGTGCAGGAGTTCTACCGCCTGCTCATTCAGGGCGTCGCCATCATCCTTGCGGTCGCGGTGGACGCGCTCGTTCAGAAGCGAGTGATCGGGGCCACCACGCGCCGCCGCATCATGGAGGTCGAGGCATGAAGAACGTGATCCGCACCTGGGGCTGGGAGGGCCTGCTGGTCGTGCTCATCGCGCTGGCCGCGATCTGGTCGTCGACGCTGTCGCCGTACTTTCTCGACCCGGTGAACCTGCTCAACTCCGGCCAGTTCTTCGTGATCTTCAGCCTCATGGCCTTCGGACTGTTCCCGATCGTCGTGCAGGGTGAGATCGACATCTCGCTCGCCTCCACCCTCGCGGTCGGCAGCGTCATGCTCGGCAAGCTCTCGGTCGACGGTGTTCCGCTCGCCCTCGCCCTGCCGCTGACCCTCATGGTCTGCGCGATCCTCGGCGCGATCAACGGCCTGCTGGTCGCGGTCGCGGGACTGCCCTCGCTCGTCGTCACCCTCGGAACGCTCGGCGCCTACCGCGGCATCGCGTACATCATCGCCGGCGACGCGGGAGTGACCGGCATCCCGCCGGAGTACCTCACCCTCGGATCGACCTGGGTCGGCATCGTGCCGGTCAGCGTCATCCTCGTGGTCGTCTTCGCGGCGCTGCTCACCGTGCTCATGGCGCAGACGCGCTTCGGCCGCTACAGCTACTCGATCGGCAACAACGCCAAGGCGTCGAAGCTGGCCGGTGTGCCGGTGGCCGCCACCCGCGTCGCCGCCTACGCCCTCGCCGGCGCCCTCGCGGGGCTTGCGGGTCTCGTGTGGGTCGCCCAGTACCAGTCGGCCCGTGGCGACAACGCGGATGGCACCATCCTCTTCGTCATCACCGCGGTCGTTCTCGGCGGCGTCTCGATCAAGGGCGGCAGCGGCCGCGCGGTCGGGGTGCTGCTCGCGATCATCCTTCTCGGAACCCTCCAGACCGGAATGCGCCTCGCGAACGTCCCTGGCACCGGCCAGACGCTCGTGATCGGCGCCCTCCTTATCGGCAGCATCGGCATCCCCCGCGCTGTCCAGCTCGTCCGCGAGAAGATCGCGGCGCTCAGACCTGCACGAGAAACCAGCGCACCAGTGACAGCTAGCCCGTCATAGCTGCTCGCGCAGGAGCAACAAGAGGTGCTGCATCACGCAGCGTCACATCCCCCTAGAAAGCACAACAAGAAAGGTTGACAATGTTCAATCGCAGACAAGGACGTCGCATCGTTGGCGGTGCAGCGGCAATCGTTACCGCCGCACTGCTCCTCGCAGGATGCTCATCGACCGCCCCCACGTCCGGTGGCGACACCGCGACCGGCGACGTCAAGATCTTCATGGCGCCGAAGTTCACCGGCCTGGCCTACTTCGAGGTAGCCAAGATCGGCGGAGAGGACGCGGGCGAGGAGCTCGGCTTCGACTTCCAGTACATCGGCTCGGACACCCCGGACGCCACCACCCAGATCGCCACACTGACCAACGCGATTCCGCAGAAGCCTGCGGCACTCGTTGTCAGCGCCATCGACGGTGACGCCATCGCTCCCGCCCTCAAGCAGGCCCGCACCGCCGGCATCAAGGTCGTCACGTACGACGCTGACGCCGCTGTCGACGCCCGCGACCTGTTCATCAACCAGCTGAGCTACGAGCTCGCAGCATCGACCATGCTCGACGCTGCGCTGCTCAACTCGCCGGATGGTGGCCTCGTCGGCTTCATCTCCGCGTCGCCCACGGCCCCGAACCACACGGCTCACGTGAAGATCATGAAGGAGCTCATCGACACCGACCCGAAGTACTCCTCGCTGAGCTACATCGACACGGTGCAGTTCGCCGGTGACGACGCGCAGAAGAGCCAGGAGCTCGCCCTCGCGATGATCCAGGCCAACCCCGACCTCAAGGTCATCATCTCGTCCTCCGCTGCGACGGCCCCGGCCGCCCAGCAGGCGATCGTGAACGCGGGCCTCAGCGGCAAGGTCTGGGCAACCGGCTTCGCGCTGCCCTCCTCGGTGAAGGACTTCATCAAGAACGGCGACAGCGTCGCCTTCGCGCTGTGGGACCCGACCGAGCTCGGCTACATCGCCACCGTTGCGGCATACCAGCTCGCAACCGGTGTCATCACGGCTGAAGAGGGCCAGGTCATCGACGCTGGCGACGCCGGCACGTACACCGTAGGCAAGGACGGCGAGGTGCTGTACGACAAGCCCCTCATGTTCACCGCCGACAACATCGACGACTACGACTTCTAAGTAGTCCTCACCCGGGTGGGGTCGCTCCAGCGGCCCCACCCGGTCCATCTCTCCCCTGCACCGAACAGAAATCCCCCTAGAACTCATGGCGCGCTACGCACTCGGAATCGACTACGGCACCAGCTCCTGCCGCAGCCTGGTCGTCGACCTGGCTGACGGAAGCGAGATCGCCGAGGCGGTCTACAGCTACCCCTCCGGCCAGAACGGCGTCGTCATTGCGAACGACCCGAACGTGGCACGCCAGGAGCCGCGCGACTACCTCGACGGACTCGAGGACACCGTGCGGCGCGCACTGCTGGCCGCGGCAGCCGCGGTCGAGGACTTCGTTCCCGGCGAGGTCGTTGCCGTCGGGTTCGCGACCACCGGGTCCACCCCCATTCCTGTCGATGCCGATGGCACGGCGCTCAGCCTCCTCCCGCGTTTCGAGCACAACCTCAACGCCAAGGCCTGGCTCTGGAAGGACCACACGGCGCACCGTGAGGCCGCCGCGATCACCGAGATCGCCCACCGCGACCGCCCCGACTACATCAACGCCTGCGGCGGCACCTACTCTGCGGAGTGGTTCTGGGCGAAGATCTGGCACTGCCTCGAGGTCGACCGAGAGGTCTTCGACGCTGCCGCCTCGTGGGTAGAGCTCTGCGACTGGCTGGTCGGCGACCTCACCGGCACCGCCGCGCCCTCCGTCGTCAAGCGCTCCATCACCGCGGCCGGCCACAAGGCCATGTACTCCGACAGCTGGGGCGGCCTGCCCGACACCGACTTTCTCGCGTCGCTCGCCCCCGAGCTCGCCGAACTGCGCGGCCGCCTCTACGAGACCGCGGTTCCCACCACCGAGATCGCCGGATACGTCACCGCCGACTGGGCAGAGCGCACCGGCCTCGAGGTCGGCACCCCCGTTGCCGTCGGCCACTTCGACGCGCACGCCGCTGGTGTGTCCGCCGGCGCCCGCGCCGGTGTCTTCGTCAAGGTGATGGGCACGTCGACCTGCGACGTCACCGTCATCGAGGAGAAGCCCGGCGCCGACCTTCCCAACATCCCCGGCATGTGCGGTGTCGTTCGCGACTCGATGATCCCCGGCAAGACGAGCATCGAGGCCGGGCAGTCGGCCGTCGGCGACATCTTCAACTGGTTCGCCGAGACCGTCATGGGCGACGTGAAGACGCTTGGACCGCTGAGCGAGAAGGCGACCGCGCTGGCCCCCGGCGAGCACGGCCTTCTCGCCCTCGACTGGTTCAACGGCAACCGATCGGTACTCGTCGACCAGCGCCTCACCGGCACGATCATCGGCATGACTCTGCACACGCAGCCGCACCACATTCTGCGGGCGCTCGTCGAGGCCACGGCCTACGGGGCGCGGCGCATCGTCGAGGCCATCGAGCAGAGCGGCCACCCGCTCGACACGATCGTCGCTGCGGGCGGGCTGCCCAGCCACGCGCCGTGGATCATCCAGGCATACGCCGACGTCTTCGGCCGCGAGATCATCACCAGCCGTACCACCCTCGGCAGCGCGATGGGCGCCGCGATCGTCGCCGCCGTCGCCGCGGGCGAGTTCGACTCGGTCGAGGCCGCGCAGGACGTTCTCGTGCACTACAACGACAAGCGCTACCAGCCCGACCCCGTGGCCGCAGAGATCTACGACCGCCTATACACCGAGTTCGTCGCCGTGCACGATGCCTTCGCCGTGGGCGGCCAGCTCGGCGCGGTGATGAAGAACCTCCTCGACATTCGCGACGACGCAGTGAAGGACGCAGCACATGCCTGAGAACACGAACGGAAACCTCGTCGGCATCCACTCCCTGGTCTGGGCTGGCCGCTGGAGCGAGAAGCAGGCGCGCTTCGCCATCGAGCAGACGAAGGAGGCGGGCTACGACCTCATCGAGATCCTCATGATGGACCCGCACTCGATCGACGTGCCGATGACCCGCAGGCTGCTGGATGAGTACGGCATCCAGGCGAGCGCGTCACTGGGCCTCTCCCCCGCCACCGACGTCAGCAGCGAGGACCCGGATGTCGTCGCCGCCGGCAACCGCATGCTCGCCGACGCCGTCTCCATCGGCAACGACCTCGGTCTCATCTACCTCGGCGGCGTCGTCTTCGGCGCGCTGACGAAGTACAGCGCACCGGTGTCGCAGCTCGGCCGCCGCAACTCCGTCGAGGCAGTGCGTGCCATGTGCGACGCCGCGGCCGTGCACGGCATCCCGATCGGCCTCGAGGTGGTCAACCGCTACGAGTCGAACCTGCTCAACACCGCGAAGCAGGCCATGGCCTACATCGAGGAGGTCGGCAGCGACAACCTCTATGTGCACCTCGACACGTACCACATGAACATCGAGGAGCCGGGAATGTTCGAGCCGGTGCTCACCTGCGGCGACCGACTCGGCTACGTGCACATCGGCGAAGGCCACCGCGGCTATCTCGGTGGCGGCACCGTCGACTTCGGCGGCCTCTTCCGCGGCCTCGAGCACATCGGCTACACGGGACCGATCACCTTCGAGAGCTTCTCGTCGGCCGTCGTCGACCCTGCTCTCAGCTACACCCTCGCGATCTGGCGCAACCTCTGGGACGACAACGTCGACCTCGCGCGCCACGCCCGCGGCTTCATTGCCGCGCAGCTCGGCAGCAATGCCAGCCTCGACCTCCAGTAATCGAACCAAAGGCAACAATGACCCTCCCCCAGCCAGTCACTGATCTCGTCGCGCGCTCCAACTCGCTCGGCCAGGACCCCCGCAACACCAACTACGGCGGGGGCAACACCTCGGCGAAGGGCACCATCGTCGACCCGGCGAGCGGCGAGCGCATCGACCTCGTCTGGGTCAAGGGATCGGGCGGCGACCTGCGCACCCTCGAGCCGAGCGGCCTCGCCGTGCTGCGCCTCGACCGCATCGAGGCCCTCAAGAACGTCTACCGCGGTCTGGAGCACGAAGACGAGATCGTCGGCCTCTTCGACTACACGCTGCACGGCAAGGGCGGCGCTGCACCGTCCATCGACACCTCGATGCACGCGCTCGTCGGCGCCAACCACGTCGACCACCTGCACCCCGATTCCGGCATCGCGATCGCGAACTCCGCCGATGGCGAGACACTGACGAAGGCGATCTTCGGCGGCAAGGTGCTCTGGGTGCCCTGGCGTCGTCCAGGTTTTCAGCTTGGACTCGACATCGCCGCGGCGAAGGCCGCCAACCCCGAGGCCATCGGGGCCATCCTCGGCGGTCACGGAACGACCGCGTGGGGCGACACGAGCGAGCAGTGCGAGGCGAACTCGCTGTGGATCATCCGCACCGCCGAGGCCTACCTCCAGGACCACGGCAACCCGGAGCCCTTCGGCGCCGTCGTTGCGAGCCGCGCGCCGGCGGAGGACCGTCGCGACCGTGCGGCATCCGTCTTTCCGCTGCTGCGCGGCCTCGCCTCGACAGACGAGCGGATGGTCGGCCACCTCATCGACACCGACGAGGTTCTCGACTTCCTCAGCCGCGAGCGCGCGCTCGAGATTGCCGCCCGCGGCACCAGCTGCCCCGACCACTACCTGCGCACCAAGGTCGCGCCGATGATCGTCGACGCACAGGGCGACGACTTCGAGGCAGCCGCCCGCGCCGCCCACGAGCAGTACCGCCTCGACTACGCGGCCTACTACGAGCGCAACGCCTCGCCCGACTCCCCCGCCATGCGCGGCGCGGACCCGCGCATCGTGCTCGTTCCCGGTGTCGGCATGTTCAGCTTCGGCAAGGACAAGCACACCGCCCGTGTCGCCGGCGAGTACTTCGTCAACGCGATCAACGCCATGCGCGGCGCCGAGAGCGTCTCGACCTACAGCCCCGTGCCCGAGGCAGAGAAATTCCGCATCGAGTACTGGGCGCTGGAGGAGGCCAAGCTCGCGCGTGCCCCGAAGCCGAAGGCCCTCGCCACCCGCATCGCTCTGGTGACCGGCGCGGGCAGCGGCATCGGCAAGGCGATCGCCGAGTCGCTCGCGGCCGAGGGCGCGGTCGTCGTCATCGCCGACCTCAACCTCGAGAAGGCCCAGGAGGTTGCCACGTCCATCGGCTCGACCGATGTCGCGGTCGCGGTCGCCGTCGACACCCGCTCTGAAGACACCATCGCCGACATGGTGAAGCAGGCCGTCCTCGCCTTCGGCGGTGTCGACCTCGTCGTCAACAACGCCGGCCTCGCGCTGTCGAAGTCCCTCGTCGAGACGAGCGCGGCCGACTGGGATCTGCTGCACGACGTCATGTCGCGTGGCTCATTCCTCACCTCGCGCGAGACGACCAAGGCCATGATCGCCCAGGGCATGGGCGGCGACATCGTCTACATCAACTCGAAGAACTCGGTGTTCGCGGGCCCGACCAACGTCGCATACTCCGCGGCGAAGGCCGACCAGGCACACCAGGTGCGGCTGCTCGCGGCAGAGCTCGGTGTCTACGGCATCCGCGTCAACGGCATCAACCCCGACGGCGTCGTGCAGGGCTCCGGCCTCTTCGCCAACGGCTGGGGCGCAGAGCGCGCCGCAACCTACGGTGTCGCAGAGAAGGATCTCGGCGCCTACTACGGCAAGCGCACCCTGCTCGGCCTCGAGGTCGTGCCGAACGATGTCGCACAGGCGGTGCTCGCCATCACGAGCGGCCAGCTGAGCAAGACCACCGGCGCGCAGTTCCCCGTCGACTCCGGCGTCGCCGCCGCCTTCCTGCGGTAACGGGCCGCCGGAGGCGCGAGATGGCTGGCTTAGACTTTCAGGGTGATTCCCGACGAGGCTCCCGTGGGACGTAACGGCCGCGTCGTCGTGATCGGCTCCGTCAACGTCGACACCGTGCTGTCGCTCGACGTGCTGCCGCTGCCCGGCGAGACGCGCATCGCCCACGACATGCGAGAGCACCTTGGCGGCAAAGGCCAGTCCCAGGCTCTCGCGGCCGCGCGCTTCGGCAGCAGCTGCCGCCTGATTGCAGCAGTGGGCAAGGACCACGGCGGTGAGCTCGCCCGGCAGACCCTGCAGTCCTCCGGCGTCGACATCAGCCTCGTGCGTCTCAGCGCCAAGCCGACCGGTCGGGCCGTCGTCTCTGTCGACGCCCACGGCGAGAACTCGATCGTGGTCAGCCCCGGCGCCAACGCCGAGCTGCGCGCCCTTCGCGCTGCAGACCGCTCCGCGGTCACCGCGACGGATGTGCTGCTCACCCAGCTGGAGGCCGGTGTCGACATCGCCTACGAGGCCATCACCCTCGCCCACGAGAACGGCGTCACGGTCATGCTCAACGCCGCCCCGGCCGCGAACGTGCCGACGGAGGTGCTCGACCAGGTCGACTACCTCATCGTCAACCGCGTCGAGTGCGTGCAGCTCGGCGGCGGAACGGATGTCGACGACTCGGCGCGCGCCCTCGCCGAGCACGCCGGCACCGTCGTCGTGACCCTCGGCAGCGAGGGCGGGCGCATCTACTCCCGCTTCGACCAGCCGCTGTCCCTTCCCGCCCTCGAGATCGACGCGGTCGACACGACCGGCTCGGGTGACACCTTCTGCGGTGCCTTCGCCGCCGGCATCGCGCAGGAGCTGCCGCTCGCCGAGGCATTCCAGCTCGCCCTCATCGCGGGGTCCCTCGCCGCGCTCAAGCACGGCAACGCACCCTCCATTCCCGAACGCACGGCGGTCATCGCCGAGTACCGACTGCTCGACAGCAGCGCCACCAAGTAGGAGCTCCTTCATGACCATCAACGAGACCGAGCTCTACGGCGACGCCGTCTGGCAGACCCGTGTCGAGGTGGCGACTCTGCACGACGAGCTCATTCGCTGGGGCCTGGTCATCTGGACCGGCGGCAACGTCAGCGGCCGCGTGCCCGGCCACGACCTCTTCGTCATCAAGCCGAGCGGCGTCGACTACCGCGACCTCGCGCCAGAGAACATGATCCTCTGCGACCTCGACGGAAAGATCATCGAGGGCAGCATCGGCAGCGAGGGCAGCCCCTCAAGCGACACTGCCGCGCACGCCCACGTGTACCGCCACATGCCGCACGTGAACGGCGTCGTGCACAGCCACTCCACCTACGCGACCGCTTGGGCCGCGACGGGCAAGCAGATTCCCTGTGTGCTCACCGCTATGGCCGACGAGTTCGGCGGGCCCGTTCCGATCGGCCCTTTCGCGATCATCGGCGACGAGACCATCGGCGAGGGCATTGTGAAGACGTTGACCGGCCACCGCTCGCGCGCGGTGCTCATGCAGAACCACGGCCCCTTTACCATCGGCAAGAGCCCGAAGGACGCCGTCAAGGCTGCCGTGATGGTCGAGGATGTCGCCCGCACGGTCTTCATCGCCCAGCAGGTCGGCGAGCTGCTCCCGATGCCGCAGGCAGCGATCGACTCCCTCTTCGACCGCTACCAGAACGTCTACGGGCAGGCGCCGCAAGGCGCGCTGGAGCTATGAGCGAAGGCCATTTCTGGCCTTCGCTGCGACGCCAGCGCCGACCTCCGTCTCGGAGGTCGGTCCCCTAGGAGAGTGCGTCCTTCACCGCGGGCACGACCTTCTCGCCGTAGAGCCGGATGCTCGACAGCAGCTTCGCGTGCTCCATCGTGCCGTTGCTGTACTTGAGGTCGAAGCGGTCGTTGTCGAGCGCGCGGAAGGTGGCGGTGATCTTGGCCGCAACGGTGTCCGGGGATCCCACGTAGAGGGCGCCGTCGGTGATCTCGTGGCGGTACTGGTCCTCGGTCATCGGGCCCCATCCGCGCTCTGCGCCGATGCGCGAGTGCATCGCGCTGTAGTGCGGCCACAGCTGCTCGGCGGCGAGCTCGTCGGTCTCGGCGATGTAGCCGGGCGAGTGCACACCGATGGGAGTGGCAGGATGCCCGAACTGCGCGCGCGCGCGACGGTACAGGTCTGCGTAGGGCGCGAAGCGCTCGCTCGAGCCGCCGATGATCGCGAGGGTGAGCGGAAGGCCGTACTTGGCCGCGCGCACCACCGACTCGGGGCTACCACCCACGCCGACCCAGGTCGGGATCGAGCCGTTCTCGGTCTTCGGAAAGACGTCCTGGTTCTGCAGCGGGGCACGAAGGCGTCCACTCCAGGTCACGGGCTTCTCCTTGAGCAGCTCGGCGAAGAGCTCGAGCTTCTCTTCGAAGAGCTCCTCGTAGTTGTGCAGGTCGAGGCCGAACAGCGGGAAGGACTCGGTGAAGGAGCCACGGCCGACGATGATCTCGGCGCGTCCGCTCGAGAGCGCGTCGAGGGTGGCGAAGCGCTCGAAGACACGCACCGGCTCTTCGGAGCTGAGCACGGTGACAGCAGATCCGAGGTGGATGCGCGTGGTCTTCGCAGCGATGGCAGCGAGCACCATCTCGGGCGACGAGACGGCGAAGTCGTCGCGGTGGTGCTCACCGATGCCGATGAAGTCGATGCCCAGCTCGTCGGCCAGCACCGCCTGCTCGACGACGTTGCGGATCACCTGCGCGTAGCTGAGCGTCTCACCCGACGCGTCGACGGTGACGTCACCGAAGGTGTCGAGTCCGAATTCCTTGACCATGCTGCTCCCTAGAGGTTTCTATGCAAACGTATAACCTCACGAGCCTGCAGAGAATTCCTAGGTAAGCAGAAACTCGTTGAGAGACATGGCGCGGCGTCCGGTCACACGCTCGACGTCGTCCGTCACCTGGGCGACCTCGCCGCGGGCGATGGCCGAGTATGTGCTCACCCACGCCTCGACCTGCCAGTCGGGAGCGCCGTACGGGGCGCGAGACGCGTAGGCCTCGTCGATTGTCTCGTGGTGGAAGGCCACCGGTGTGTCGGTCGCCGCAGAGATCATCGCAGCGGCCTCGTCGAGAGAGATCGCCTCGGGACCGGTGAGCGTGTAGGTCACGTCGCGGTGCTCCGACGGAACACGGATGACCGCGGAGGCAACACGCGCCACGTCGTCCCGGCAGACCGCCGCCACACGGCCGTCGCCGGCCGGCCCGCGAATGACGCCGTCCTCCCCTGCCATCTGCGGAAGGAAGTCCGCATAGAAGCTGTCGCGCAGAAAGGTGAAGCCCATGCCGCTGTTCTCGATGTGGTGCTCGGTGGCGTGGTGGTCGCGTCCGAGGGTGAAGACCGCGTCGGGGGCGGCACCCTGAAACGAGGTGTACACGATGTGACTGACGCCCGCGGCTGCCGCAGCGTCGATGAACGCGCGGTGCTCGTCGAGCCGCGTCGCGCTCTCACGGCCGCTGACCATGAAGAGGGTGTGCACGCCGGTGAGGGCCTGCTCTGCGGCCTCGGCATCCGCGTAGTCGACGGTGAAGGCGACCGTCTCGGGCAGCGCGGGCGCCGCAGACCGGGTGAGCAGCCGCAGGGGAACCCCCGCGCTCGACAGCTGTGCCGCGACCGCTCCGCCGACGAAACCGGTGGACCCCGTGACGGCGATCGTAGGAAGCTCCATGCCTAGCCCTTCGAATAGTGCGCCTTCGCGAGAAGGCCCGCCAGGTGCGCGGCGTTCGCAGCAGCGTTTCTCGTGGCCGACTCTGTAGCGTCGGGCACCGCCTTGAGGTCAATGTAGTCCACCGAGTGCATGGCCTCACCGTTCCAGTAGGTGCCGCCCTGCGCGGGAATGGTGAAGCCGACGTCGTTGAGCGCCTGGAAGATCTGCGAGGTGATGTGGTGGGCGCCGT
>JBIIAR010000302.1:0-3232 GCA_044239765.1 Microbacteriaceae bacterium | reverse complement strand
TGGACGGACGGCGAGCGTGGGCGATCGGAAGCCCGCTCAGATTCTTCTGCAACCGACTCGACCCGGCCGTTGGGGCCACTCGATCCAGTGGGCCCGGTGGGGCTCGAACCCACGACCCGCGGATTAAAAGTCCGATGCTCTGCCAGCTGAGCTACAGGCCCGTGACTTCTAAGCGTAGCGGGTGGGTAGTGCTCCCCATCGCTTTGCTGCGGGCGAAGCGCGACGCTAGACAAATGAACGAGATCTGGGATGCCGCAGCAGTAGCCGAGCAGTTCACGCGGGCGGGCATCGAGCCCACCGCGACCACGCGGCTGGCGCAGGCGGTGCGCAGCCACGGAGCAGCCGCGGTGCACGCGCTCGGCGCTGGTGCCTTCGCGGACTGGAAGACCGCATCCGCTCTCAATCGGCTCATCGCGGGCGCCTTCGACGGGGGTGCAGACAAGGGCGCCGTTGCGGCCGAGCTCGAGGTGGTCGGGCAGCTGCAGGTGATGCTCCAGCAGGAGTTCGTGCTGCTCTAGGCGCGTTACTCGTCGCGAAGGTAGAACAGCCCGACGGTCGTGCGGGTGGTGGTTGTCGTGTTCGTGTCGGGCTCGCTGGGGCTGTCGAGGCATCCGTCGGTCTGGGCGTCGAGGGGTCCCCAAGGGTTGGCCTCCTCCTCGTGGAAGGGCGCGTAGGCCTCGAGCTGGGCGCCGCCGTCGTCCGCCTTGACAATGAGCCCGGCGGTGAAATCGTCGAGCTCTTTGAGGGCCACGATCTCGGCCGAGGTGAGACCTGAGGCGGTTGCCTTGCAATTCTGCAGAATCACAACCCAATCGTCGGCGCGCAGCTCGGTGAGCAGCTCCTGCACGAGGCTCCAGGTCTCTGGCGAACCGCCGGTGCTCCAGTTCTGCTCGACGCTCACATGCGCGCGCTTCGCATTGGCGTTGGCCGAGGTGCGGTTCGGCTCGGCGGCGTGCTGCGTTGCGCCCGCCAGCACTGGCTCTGCGGCGAGTGCGGCGAGCCGGTCGGCGTCGACTTCGTTGGGCTGCACCGCGGTCGGGTAGCAGCCGGCGAGCAGCAGGGCGGCGACGGTAAGCAGCGCGAGTCTCATGCCTCCAACCTACGGGGGTACCGTTGACGGGTGTCTGATCAGTTCCACAAACCCACCCAGTACTCGAACGAGAAGTTCGACGAGTTCGTGGGCGGCGACGACCCGGCGCAGATCAGGCAGCTCGCCCACGACACCGCCGCGGCGCTCGTCAACAGGGCGAGAGAGACGGATGACGAGGCCGTCATCGACCGTCTTGTCGCCTACACCGACGAGCACGGCCTCGATGCCCTCGCCGAGCTCTGGGCGCGCTCCAGCCCGCGCAGCCTGCCGGGCGCGCTGTGGCGCATCTACCTCGTGCGGCTCGTGATTCGGCAAGACCCCGAGGGCACGAGCTACCTCTTTCAGCGCGGCGCCGAGGTGCTTACGACCATCGACACCCTCGTGGCCGGCGCCCCGCTGCCAACCGGGCCGGACGAGATCACGGCGCTCGCCGACCAGATACTGAGGGGGCTCTTTCGCGGCGACTTCGCGACGGCGCTCGACCGGGCTGCCGCATTCTGCCGCGTTGCCGCGGCGGGGTGCACGAGCGTCGCCGATGACGCTGACGTCACCAACTCCGAGCGGGCCACGGAGCTGACCACGCGCGCACTGCGCTTCACGCAGCTGGCGGAGGAGTTCACGTCGTGCGCTCGGCTGCACCGGGCGGACTCGCTGGAATAGTCCAGCATCCGTGCTGTTAAAATGAATGTGCCGGGCCGCGGTAACCCCGGGCTCCACTAATAGCCGCTTCGAGCGGCCTCGCGCCGAGAGGCGTTCTGCGGTCCGGCACTATCCGCATCACGATTGCCTGACAGTCGAGCAATCGCTTGGGTGTTCCGCGCCGAAGTACTGACATGCTTAAGCTCATGTCCACCTCGGAGCAGAGCCAGGAATCTGATTCCGTCTACGTCGAGACGGCAGACGACTTGCTCGCTCTCGTCGCCAGCGGCGACCAGCGTGCCTTCGCGCGTCTGTATGACGCCATGGCTCCGCGGGTGCTCGGACTCGTGCGTCGCGTGCTGCGCGACCCGGCCCAGTCCGAAGAGGTCGCCCAGGAGATCTTCCTCGAGATCTGGCAGAGCGCCACCAAGTTCGACCAGGTCAAGGGGTCGGCGACGACCTGGATCATGACAATGACCCATCGCCGCGCCGTTGACCGGGTGCGCTCCGCGCAGTCGTCGCGCGATCGCGACACGAAGGTGGGCATTCGCGACTTCACGCCTGACTACGACAATGTCGCCGAGAGCGTCGAGGTGACCATCGAGCACGAGCGGGTCAAGGAGGCGATGAGCCGCCTCACCGACCTGCAGCGCCAGGCCGTGACGCTCGCCTACTACGGGGGCTACAGCCACACCGAGGTGGCAGAGATGCTGCACATACCCGTAGGTACGATTAAAACGAGACTGCGTGACGGAATGATCAGACTGAGAGACGAACTGGGGGTGGCATCATGACGAAGGACAACATGTCGGGCGCGTACGCCCTCGATGCCCTCAGTGCCGCAGAGCGCGAGCTGCACGAGGCAACCTTGCGCAGCTCTGAGGAGGCGCGCAACGAGGCGACCGAGCTGCAGGACACCGCCGTGGTTCTCGGTCTCGCAGTCACCCCGGTGGCCCCGAGTGCCGACCTGCGCGCACGCCTGCTCGCCCAGATCGCCGTCACGCCCCCGCTGCCGGCAATCGAGCAGGATGCCGCACCCGGCCCCGCAGAGACCAAGGCCCGCCTGCGCTGGTCGCGCACGGCCACGACCGTCGCCAGCATGGCTGCAGCCGTCGCGCTCATCGTCGGCGGCATCGCCGTGGGAACAACCTCACTGCGCCCCGACACCGACTACCAGACCGCGCAGATGGCGGCGATCAGCTCGGCCGCCGATGTGCAGCAGATCGACACCACGCTCGAGGGCGGCCAGCAGGTGACCCTGCGCTGGTCCCCTGAGCTTGCCAGCTCGGTGATCATCGTCGACGGCATGGACGCCGCCCCCTCCGACCACGTCTACCAGCTCTGGTACATCGACGAGTCGGGTGCCCGGGCTGCCGGGTTCCTGCCGGTCGCTGACGGCGTAGAGTCCTGGCAGGTTCTCGAGGGAGACATGCACGCCGGAGACTCGGTGGGTGTCACGGTCGAGCCGACGGGCGGATCGAAGACTCCGAGCACCGACCCGAT
>JBIIAR010000300.1:0-3238 GCA_044239765.1 Microbacteriaceae bacterium | reverse complement strand
CCGCGACGGCGTTCGACAGGCCGATGATCTCGGCGAGGTCGTTGCGCATGAGCGGCTCGCCACCGGTGAAGCGGATGTCGTGCACACCGAGGTCACGCACCGCGATACCCACGAGGCGAGCAATCTCGACAGCCGTCAGCAGGTCGTTGCGCGCGATCGCCGGAAGCCCGGCCTCTGGCATGCAGTAGGTGCAGCGCAGCGAGCACTTCTCCGTGACGCTCACCCGCAGGTCCCGGGCGACGCGGCCGTAGCTGTCGATGAGGCCGTCGTGGGCCGGCCTGCCGTCGGTCGGCGGCATCCGTGCTGGATCGCGTCGAATCGCGGGGATTCCGAGTTCGAGGCGCGTCATTTCTTAACCCTAGGCGACTCGCGTTTCGGTAATGTGAAGCATGGCCATCATCTCCCGCGGTTTCGCCGGACGCAGTCGTGAGCACAACCCCGAGCTGCCTCCGGGCCAGTACCTCACCGAGGACTTTCCGGTGCTCAGCGCCGGCCCCACCCCCGAGCTCGACACCGCCGAGTGGACCTTCACGGTGCAGACCGAGAACGGCCCGACGAAATGGAACTGGGACGAGCTGCACGAGCTCGGCACCGAAGAGGTGCACACCGATATCCATTGCGTCACCCGCTGGTCGAAGCTCGGCACCAGCTGGCGCGGCGTGCCGCTCGACGCCATCTTCGACAAGGTCGAGACCGAGCGCGAGTTCGTCATGCAGTACAGCTACGGCGGCTACACAACGAACGTTCCGCTCGAGGACCTGCTCGACGGCAAGGCGTGGATCGTCAGCGAGTTCGAGGGCGAGCCCCTCGACCCAGAGCACGGTGGCCCCGCCCGGCTGCTGGTGCCGCACCTCTACTTCTGGAAGTCGGCCAAGTGGATCCGCGGCCTGATCATGAATGACAACGATGAGCCCGGATTCTGGGAGCAGAACGGGTACCACATGTATGGCGAGCCCTGGGCTGAGCAGCGCTATTGGTAGGCCGCTGGCACGTCGGCACCGTGGTCGACACGAAGAGCGAGACGCCGACCGGCCGCAGCATCACCTTTGACGTTCCCGGCTGGACAGGCAACATCGCCGGCCAGCACGTGGATGTGCGTCTCAGCGCCCCGGACGGCTACCAGGCCGTGCGCTCCTACTCGATCGCCTCGGCCGACAGCACTGAACGCGTGCAGCTCGCCGTCGACAAGCTGCCCGACGGCGAGGTCTCGCCGTACCTCGTCGACGACCTGCAGGTCGGTGACCAGGTGGAGTTTCGCGGTCCGCTCGGCGGCTGGTTCGTGTGGAAACCCGAGCAGACGCAGTCCGTGCAGCTCATCGGCGGTGGCTCAGGCGTCGTGCCTCTGATCGCGATGGTGCGGTCGCACGCCGCGAGCGGGTCATCCGTGCCTTTCAAGCTGCTCTACTCTGTGCGCGAGCCCGACGACGCGTTCTTCGCCGATGAGCTGCGCGCGCTCGAGGGCCCGCTGCTCGAGGTCACGTGGGTCTACACCCGAATGACGCCCGACGGATGGCCGACGCCCGCCGGCCGCGTCAGCCAAGAGATTCTCGCGCGCCATACATTCGCGGCGAGCGACAACCCGGCCGTGTTCGTCTGCGGTCCCACCGGCTTCGTCGAGACGGTTGCGACGCAGCTCGTCGCCCTCGGCCACGACCCTGTCAGCGTCAAGACCGAGCGGTTCGGAGGGCAGTAAATGGATCACGTCGACGGCAACGCCCTGGCCGGCCCGCTCAGCGAGCTGTTCCGTTTCGACCTGACCACGACCTCCGGCGAGTGTCGCCACTGCGGCGACGTGACGGTGCTTGCCCGCGCCATGGTCTACCTCGACCCGAGCGGCTACGTGGTGCGCTGCTGCTCGTGCGACGAGGTGCTGCTCACCGTCGTGACCGGGCCGGAGCGCACCTGGCTCGACCTCAGCGGCATCAGCGGGCTGCAGATTCCGCGCTAGAAAGAATCAGTACGATAGTACTAATAGTGCTACGCTCGCCCCATGGCTCCTGACGGACGCAACGAGCGTGGCGAGCGAACCCGCCGCGCGATGCTTGACGCGAGCATGGCCATCATCGCCGAGAGCGGGGCGGCTGCCGCGACGCAGCGATCGGTCGCCGTGATGGCGGCGACATCGCTCGCCTCGACGACCTACCACTTCGGCACCCGCTCCGGCTTGCTCGAAGCCACGCTCGAGCATGCGGCGCAGGTGGCGATCACCGAGATCGAGACGCTGCGCGAAGAGATAGTGACCGGGCGCACCGAGCTGGTCGACGCCTGCCTCGGCTACATCACCCGCCAGCGCACCGGGCAGTCGCACACGGCGGCCGTCGTGTTCGAGCTCGCGCTGACCGCTGCACGCATGCCGACCCTTCGCACCGCCAACGAGAGCTTTCTCAGCGCACTGCGCTCGCTCTTCGCGCCCTTCACCCCGGCGGGTGAGGGCATCGCCGTGGCCGAGAGCTTCTACGGCGTGCTGCTGCTTGAGCTCGCCCGCGGCGAGAGCGGACCCTCCCCTGACCTCGAGCGCACCATCACGACAGTCTTCGACGCCTACGGCATCACCGCGGCCGTCGAGCGGCTGCGCAGCGAGGTCGAATGACCTACCCGCCAGAGCCGTGGTATCTCGGGGGGTCGCTGCTGGCATCCGCCTTTCTTGTCGACGGCGCGCGGTTTCGCGATGCCCTGCCGGCGGGCCGGCGACCCGTGCGATTCGGCTCCCGCATCGTTGTAGGTGTCGCGAGCGCGAGCTATGTGCCCGGGGGCGCGCTCGCCTATGAGGAGCTGCTGGTCGCGGTGCCCACCTGGGGCCGCGGCGGCCTGCGCATCACGATCCCGCAGATCTGGGTCGACAGTGCGCAGTCGCGCGACGGCGGGCGGGCGCTGTGGGGCATCCCCAAGGAGCTCGCCGTCTTCGAGCGCAGCCAGACGCAGGCGTCGATGAACTCCAGCGACGCCGTGCTCAGCAGCCACGAGGGGCGGGCGCTGCTGCCGGGCATGCGGCAGGTCGCCCTGCCGATCCTGCAGCCGGTTGACGGCGGCAGCATCCTGTCGCGCAACCGGGTGATCGGCCGCATTCGCGGGCTGCGCGCCCGGTGGTCCTTCGCCGCCGACGGCCCCCTCGGCTACCTGGCCGACCACCAACCCTTCTTCAGCTTCGCGGTGCGCGATGCCTCGATCATTTTCGGAATGGATGTGCAGAGATGACAGACAAGCCCCTCGCCGTTGTCACCGGAGCGGCCCGCGGCAT
>JBIIAR010000301.1:0-3238 GCA_044239765.1 Microbacteriaceae bacterium | reverse complement strand
ATGCCGGAAGCCCACTCACCCGCTGGGCCACCACCGCGAGCACGTCGCAGGGGTTCGACACGATGACGAAGACGGCGTCGGGCGCGCGTTCGACGAGCTTGGGCATGAGATTGGTGAGGATTCCCACGTTGGTGCCGACGAGGTCGAGCCGCGACTGCCCCGGGTGCTGCTTCGCCCCCGCCGTGATGACCACGACGTTGGAGCCCTCGACGACCGCGAGGTCGCTGCCGCCCGTGATGCGGGTGGAGCCGGTGAACTGGGTGCCGTGGGCGAGGTCGAGCACCTCGGCCTCGACCTTCTCCGTCTGGATGTCGTAGAGCGCGACCTCACGCGCCGACTCGCGAATGAGCGACGCGTACGCCATAGAGGTGCCGACCGCACCGGCTCCGATGATTGCGACCTTCGAGTTCTCGATGACTGCCATGGGCCCATTGTCGCGCCTCGGAAGACGCTGCACCGGGACGTTGGTCACATCTGCCCTCAGCGAAAACACTGGAGGCGCCAGCCCCGGTGCGCTTGGCTGAGGCCATGAAGCTGCTCGTGCTCGGTGGAACGGAGTTCGTCGGACGTGCCCTCGTCGAGGAGGGGCTGGCGCGCGGGTGGGAGGTGACGACCTTCAATCGGGGGAGTCGTGCCGCTGACCCGCGGGTGCGATCCGTTGTTGGCGACCGTAGGGCTGGTCTCGACGGGCTCGACGGGCAGGGGTTCGACATCGTGGCCGACACGTGGTCGTGGGAGCCGAGCGTGGTACGCGACTCGGCGAGGGCTATCGAGGCGGGTCGCTACGTCTACATCTCGAGCCGCTCGGTGCACGCGTGGCCGACCCCGGCAGGCTCGACCGAGGATGCCCCCTTGGTCGACGCGTCGCCCGACGACGAGCACTTCGACGACTACGCCCGCACGAAGCGCGGCGCCGAGCTCGCCGTGCTCGAGGCGGTCGGCGAGCGGGCGGTCATCGCTCGCCCCGGCCTCATTCTCGGGCCGTGGGAAAACATCGGGCGGCTGCCCTACTGGTTGACGCGCCTAGCCCGCGGCGGCGATGTGCTCGCACCAGGTCCGGCCGACCAGGGCTTTCAGTACGTGGACGCCCGCGATCTCGCAGCCTTCAGCCTCAGCGCGGCACCGGGCGAGTACAGCATCGTCAGCGAGCCCGGGGCGGCAACGCTCGGCGCGCTGCTCGAGCTCGCGCGGCAGGTGACGGGCAGCGATGGCGTGATCCGCTGGGCCGACCCCGAGAGGCTGGTCGCCGCGGGGGTGGAGCCCTGGATGGACCTGCCGATCTGGATTCCGGCGGGGGAGGGGCACGAGACGATGCACGAGGCGAACGTGTCGCGCGCGATCGCGGCGGGCCTGCGCATCCGTCCGCTTGCAGAGACGGTCGCCGACACCTGGGCATGGCTGCAGTCGATCGGCGGGGTGGCTCCCCAGCGCCCCGATCGGCCCGTGCTCGGGCTCAGCGCCGAGCGGGAGCGCGAGCTGATAACGGCACTCATTCCTATCTAGGGCCGTTGCCCCAAACCGCACCTAGCCTTGAGGCATGGGCCACGATCACACACACGGCGGGATGACGAATCGCCGCCGTCTCAGCATCGCGATCGCGATCGTGGCCGCCTTCCTCATCGTCGAGATCGTCGGCGCACTGCTCGCCGGATCCCTCGCCCTGCTCGCTGACGCCGGCCACATGTTCAGCGACCTGCTCGGCCTCGTCATTGCCCTCGTCGCGCTGGGCATCGCCGCCCGTCCCGCCACCGACCGGCAGACCTTCGGCTACCAGCGGGCCGAGGTCTTCGGGGCCCTCGCCAACGGCCTGATCCTCATCGGCGTCGCGCTGTACGTGGCGATCGAGGGAGTGCAGCGGCTGTTCGAGCCGGGCGAGGTGCTCGGGCTGCCGATGCTGGTCATCGCCGGCGTGGGCCTTCTCGCGAACGTCGCCGTCATGCTCGTGCTGCGCGGCGGCGAGAAGACCATCGGCATGCGCGGCGCCTACCTCGAGGTGCTCGGCGACCTGTTCGGCTCCATCGCCGCCGTGGTCGCCGGTGTCGTCATTCTCACGACCGGCTTCACCCAGGCGGATGCGATCGCCTCGCTCGTCATCGCCGCGCTCATCATCCCGCGGGCGATCAGCCTGCTGCGCGACGTGTTCCACGTGCTCAGCCAGGCCGTGCCGTCGCACATGAACGTTGCCGAGATTCGCGAGCACCTGCTCGGCGCCGAGGGCGTGATCGACGTGCACGACGTGCACGTCTGGGCGATCACCAGCGGAGCCCCGGTGTTCAGCGCCCATGTCGTCGTGTCAAAGCAGCTGTTCGAGACCGGTGGCACCGAGAGGCTGCTCGACGAGCTGGGCGGCTGCATGAGCGCGCACTTCGACGTGGAGCACTCCACCTTTCAGCTGGAGCCAGAGGAGCACGCCGCGCACGAGGATGCCACGCACCGATAAGATTTCGGTGTGCCGAAAAAAGCAACGTCGCTGTTCCTGCTGGGCCCCGCCTTCGTCGCGGCCATCGCCTATGTCGACCCCGGCAACGTCGCCGCGAACCTGACCGCCGGCGCCCGCTACGGCTACCTGCTGCTGTGGGTGCTCGTGCTCGCCAACCTCATCGCCGTGCTGGTGCAGTACCAGTCGGCCAAGCTCGGCATCGTGACCGGCCGATCGCTGCCCGAGCTGCTGGGCGAGCGCCTCAAGCCCGCGCCACGGCGGCTCTACTGGGTGCAGGCGGAGCTGGTGGCCGCAGCGACCGATATCGCCGAGGTGATCGGCGGGGCGATCGCGCTGCACCTGCTGTTCGGCATCCCCCTGCTGCTCGGCGGCGTGATCATCGGGGTGGCGAGCATGGCGCTGCTGCTCGTGCAGTCGCACCGCGGCCAGCGCAGCTTCGAGCTCGTGATCATCACCCTGCTCGGCGTGATTCTGGTCGGCTTCGTGAGCGGCCTGTTCTTCACCGAGATCGACGGCGCCGCGCTGGCCGGCGGCCTACTGCCGCACTTCGAGGGCACCGACTCTGTGCTGCTCGCCACCAGCATGCTCGGCGCCACGGTGATGCCGCACGTGATCTACCTGCACTCCGCGCTCGCGCGCGACCGCCACGGGGTCACGGAGGACGCCGGGCGCATCCGCACCCTGCTGCGCGCCACCCGGCTCGACGTCGGCCTGGCGCTGCTCATCGCCGGCGCCATCAACATCTCGATGCTGCTGCTGGCCGCCGCCGCACTCGGCGGGGTGGACGGCACCGACAGC
>JBIIAR010000298.1:0-3244 GCA_044239765.1 Microbacteriaceae bacterium | reverse complement strand
ACTCGGGCAGAACGCTGGCCCTCGTGATCCAGCTGCTCGAGGCGAGCGGCGCCGAGGTGCGCAGCGTCGTGCTCTACACGAAGCCGCACACGGTGCAGGAGGCCACCTACACCTGGCGCCGCACCGACAGGTGGATCAACTTTCCGTGGTCGGTGCAGCCGCCCGTGGTCGCAGCGGTATGAGCATCCACCTCGTGGGAGGCGGATGGGCGGCCGACTACTCCGGTGACGTCTACCGCGAGTTCCTGCTCGAAGCCACCGCGCGCGGTGTCGCGAGCGGCCGCACGACGCCGCGCATCGGCGTGCTGCTCGTACGCGAGAGCGACACGGAGCCGCGCGCGCATGCGTGGCGGGACCAGCTGGAGCGGGTGGGCGACTGCGAGCCGGTGGTCACCGAGATCGCGGAGGGCGAGCTCTTCGCCTCCGCAGCGCTGACCGGCATCGACGCCCTGCTCGTCGGAGGCGGCCACACTCCCTCGTACCTCGAAGCCGTGACACCGCTCATCGACGAGATCCGCCTGCTGGTGGCTGACGACCTGCCCTACCTCGGCTTCTCTGCCGGCGCGATGATCGCCGCTGACGCCGCGGTGATCGGTGGCTGGCGCATCGGCGAGATCCCGGTGTGCTCCGAGGATGCCGGCGAGGACCTCGACCAGGTCACCGTCGTCGAGGGCCTCGGCCTTGTCGACCTCGCCATCGACGTGCACGCGGTGCCGTGGGGAACGCTGTCGCGTCTCGTGGCCGCCGCGGAGGCAGACCTCGTCGACGGCGGCATCGCCATTGACGAGTTCACCGCCCTCATCGTCGGGGGTGAGCAGATCCGGGTGGTCGGCAGCGGCAGCGTCTGGCAGATCGCGCAGACCGATGACGGCGTGCTCGTGAGCACCCTGGGCGCATGAGCGCACGGCCGCTGAGCGAGCTGGTCGACCCCGGCTGGGCGGCGGCGCTCGAGCCGGTGGCGTCGAACATCGCCGCGATGGGCGACTTTCTGCGGTCCGGCGGACCGTACCTGCCAGCCGGCGAGAACGTGCTGCGCGCCTTCACCTACCCCTTCGAGGCGGTGAAGGTGCTCATCGTCGGGCAGGATCCCTACCCGACTCCGGGGCATCCCATCGGCCTCTCCTTCGCGGTCGAGCGCGACGTGCGACCGGTGCCACGAAGCCTGCAGAACATCTACAGGGAGCTGCGCGACGACCTTGGAATCCCGATCGCAGCGCACGGCGACCGCACGCCGTGGGCTGAGCACGGCGTCATGCTGCTCAACCGGGTGCTCACGGTGAAGCCCGGGGTGGCAGGCTCGCACCGCGGCGCGGGGTGGGAGGCGGTGACGGAGGCGGCGATTCGAGCACTGGTCGCGCGCGACCAGCCGCTCGTGGCGATCCTGTGGGGAAAGGATGCGCAGTCGCTCACCCCGATGCTGGGGGCGACGCCGGTGATCGCGTCGGTGCATCCGAGCCCGCTGTCGGCATCCCGCGGCTTCTTCGGTTCGAAGCCGTTCAGCCGGGCTAACACGATTCTCGAGTCGCTGGGAGCCTCTCCCGTCGACTGGTCGCTCCAATAGGCTCGCAGCATGCTCGAAGAGGAATACCAGCCGCGACGCAAGCTGCCTGACCACCTGAAGAAGCAGCCGGAGCCCGAGCGCCCCTTCGAGTTCACCATTCGCGACGCGACCGCGGCAGACCTGCCCTACATTCGCGCGATCTACAACCACTACGTGCTCAACACCGTCGTGACCTTCGACGAGCAGGAGATGACGCTGCGGGCACTGCGACAGAAGTTCGCCTCCGCTCGGCGGCTCGGCATGCCCTACATCGTCGCTGTCAGCCCCTCTAACCAGATTCTCGGCTACGCCTACGTATTTCCGTGGAAAGAGAAAGCTGCCTACCGCTTCACCGTTGAGAACTCGATCTACCTCGGCCCGGCATCGACGGGCAAAGGTCTCGGCAAGGCGCTGCTCGGCGAGCTCATCGAGAAGTCGAAGGCCGCGGGTCTCAAGGAGATCATCGCCGTGATCGCCGATAAGGGCGCAGAGGGCTCCATCGCCCTGCACAGGAGCTTCGGCTTCACCGAGGGAGGCCACATGGGCAAGGTCGGCTTCAAGTTCGGGCGCTGGATCGGCACCGTGCTCATGCAGAAGTCTCTCAAGTGAGGCGAAGCGCGCCCTTCACCATCGCGGTGCTCGTGGCGGTGGCCGTCGTGCTGCTCGCCACTCTTGTCGTGCCGGTGCTCGTCGGTGTCGGCAAGATCCTCATCGTCGTCTGCATCGTTCTGCTGCTGGCAACGGCGACGGGCCTGATCGGACTCGGGGCCCGAAGGCGCTAGCCTTTCTCGCCGTGGTCGGCGCCGAGCTCGAGCAGCACCGCGCCCGCGATGACCAGCGCCATGCCGACGATCTGCAGCAGCGTCAGCGACTCGTGAAAGACCAGCCAGCTGATGATCGCGACGAGCACCACACCGATGCCGGCCCACAGCGCGTAGGCGATGCCGAGGGGCACGCCGCGACCGAGCGTGAGTGAGAGCATCCAGAACGCGAAGACGTACCCGACCCCGACTATCGGGTATGCCCACCAGATGGTGCGCTCTCCGCTCGTGAACTTGAGGAAGGTCGTCGCGATCACCTCGCCGATGATCGCGAGACCGAGGAAGACGTAGCCCATGGTCACAGGCTACCGGGGCAGTGTCGGTGGGCTTCGGCATGGTGGGTTCTGGCCGGACAACTGCTCACCATCGAAACGAAAGCCCTGCACCGTGAACGCGACCTCCGACCCCCTGATCATCGAACTGCGCGCCGGACTCTGGATGGTGAAAGACGAGGGCCGCGATGGCGGGCCGGGTGTCATTCGCGGCTACCTGTCGACCGTGCAGGTGGCCGACGGCATCCGCTACCTTGCCCGTCTTCCGCATCTCAACCCGACGCAGGGACTGCGGCTCGGCGAGTTCTGGGAGTGGGGCAAGGCGGTCGAGGCGGTGCTCGCCGAGCAGCCGCGACCGCTCGTCGCCGACCCGTTTCGGGCAGAGCGATACACCGAGCCGGGCGAGAACGCCGAGCGACTCGAGAGCGCCCGCAGGCGTCGCCGATTCGTCGGGCGGTTCAGCTAGCGGTAGACCAGCTCATGCACCTCGGCCGCGATCTTCTCGGCCTGGGTGTAGCTGTCTATACCGCCGACGGTGTAGATGATCGAGATCCAGCTGTCGGGCGCGAGCGCGTTGAGAATGGCGGGGTGGTCGTCGCGGTCGCCGAGCTT
>JBIIAR010000297.1:0-3251 GCA_044239765.1 Microbacteriaceae bacterium | reverse complement strand
GGCATCCTCGTAGTCGAGGTGCACGGCGGGCACCGCCGTGATCTTCTCTGGACTGCGTGCGCCGGCGCGAATCTGATCGGCGGGCACCCCCTTTGCGAGGAGGGATTCGATTACGAGGGTTCCAAGGTGGCCGGTCGCGCCGGTGATGAGGATTGTCATGTCAAGTTCAACCAGCGTGCTGCCGGATACTTCCCAGCGCGCAGTACCCACTTTTAGGTAAGTTACTTTCTGTGAACCTCACCCTGAACGAACACGGCTTCACCGCCGGAGTTCTGCCCGCCAACTGCCCCAGCCGCACGGTGCTCGACCACGTGACCAGCAAGTGGGGCGTGCTCGTGCTCATGGCGCTGACAACCGAGCCGCAGCTGCGGTGGGGCGAGCTGCGCCGCACCATCGAGGGGGTCAGCGAGAAGATGCTCGCGCAGACGCTGCGCACCCTGGAGCAGGACGGCCTGGTGCTGCGCGTCGCCCACCCGGTGATTCCGCCGCACGTCGAGTACAGCCTCACCGCGCGGGGTCGTGAGCTCACCGACCACCTGGTGCCGCTGATGGACTGGATCGCCGGCAACGCCGACGCGATCCTGTCGTAATTCAGGAACATGTGTTGCCCGTGATTACTTCATGGCCATGATTGTGGCTATTGCGCGACACTAGTCACAGCAATTCCTGTTTTGCGAAGAACAGGCACGGCGAGACGAAGGAGTCGGATGCCACAGGATGCGGATGCCATAGTCATCGGAGCCGGCCTCGCCGGCCTCGTCGCGACGGCCGAGCTCGTTGCCGCCGGCAAGCGAGTCATCGTGCTCGAGCAGGAGCCAGAGGCGAGCCTCGGCGGCCAGGCCTGGTGGTCGTTCGGCGGCCTCTTTCTCATCGACTCCCCCGAGCAGCGCCGCATGGGCATCAACGACAGCCTCGAGCTCGCCCGGCAGGACTGGCTCGGTTCCGCCGGCTTCGACCGCGAGGAGGACCACTGGCCGCGGCAGTGGGCCGAGGCCTACCTGCAGTTTGCCGCCGGCGAGAAGCGCGCGTGGCTTCGCGAAAAAGGCGTCAGCTTCTTCCCCGTCGTCGGCTGGGCCGAGCGCGGCGGCTACACCGCCAACGGTCACGGCAACTCGGTGCCCCGCTTTCACATCACGTGGGGCACAGGCCCGGGTGTCGTCGCGCCCTTCGAGAAGATCGTGAGGCAGGGTGCGGCCGACGGGCTCGTCACCCTGCTGTTTCGCCACCGGGTTGACGCGCTGACCGTTACCGATGGCGCGATCACCGGCGCGAGCGGCGCGATCCTCAGAGACGACAAAGCGGGACGCGGCGAGCCGAGCAACCGCGAGGCAGTCGACAGCTTCGACCTCAGCGCGCCCGCGACGATCGTCACGAGCGGCGGCATCGGCGGCAACCACGACCTCGTGCGCGAGCTGTGGCCGGCAGACATGGGTGAGGCTCCGACCCGCATGCTGAGCGGCGTGCCCGCGCACGTCGACGGCCGCATGCTCGCGATCGCGAATGAGGCCGGGGCGCACCTCATCAACGGCGACCGCATGTGGCACTACGTCGAGGGCATCACGAACTTCGCGCCGGTGTGGCAGCGGCACGGCATCCGCATCCTTCCCGGTCCGTCGTCGCTCTGGCTCGACGCCACGGGCACCCGCCTGCCCGTTCCGCTCTTTCCGGGGTTCGACTCCCTCGGCACGCTGCGACACCTGCGCACCACCGGCCACGACCACTCGTGGTTCATCACCACGCAGGCGATCATCGAGAAGGAGTTCGCGCTCTCGGGCAGCGAGCAGAATCCCGACCTCACCGGCAAGAGCGTGCGCGAGCTGCTGCGGCAGCGCCTCGGCAAGGGCGCGACCGAACCGGTCGAGGCCTTCAAGGAGAAGGGCGAGGACTTCTTCGTCGCTGCCACACTCGACGAGCTGCTCGCGAAGATCGATGACGGCATTCTCGACCTCGCCCAGGTGCGGCAGGAGGTCGAGTACCGCGACCGCCAGCTCGACAACACGTTCTCGAAAGACGCCCAGATCAACGACCTGCGGCAGGCACGCAACTACCGCGGCGACAGGCTCATTCGCGTGGCGAAACCGCACAGGCTGACGGATGCGTCCAAGGGCCCCATGATCGCCGTCAAGCTGCACATCGTCACCCGCAAGACGCTGGGTGGCATCGAGACGAACCTCGACGGCCAGGCAGTGCGCGGCGGCAGCGGCGAGGTGATCCCGGGTCTGTATGCCGCGGGTGAGGCCAGTGGTTTCGGCGGCGGCGGGGTGCACGGCTACCGCTCGCTCGAAGGCACCTTTCTCGGGGGGTGCCTGTTCAGCGGCAGACAGGCAGGGCGTGCCGTCGCTGCCCTGTAGCCCATTCCGGGGGCGGCGACCCGGGATGCCGATGCCCTAGGCTCCGAGGAAGACGAGGAGCTCTCATGACCAACATCCCCGCCGGCTACTACCCGGATCCCGCCGGCAGCTCCCAGCAGCGCTGGTGGAACGGCGCGAGCTGGGGCGAGCTGCAGGCGGTCACCGCGAACCCCTACGCGGCCGCGCAGCCCTACGGATCGGTGCAGCCCTATGGCGCGGTGCAGCCCTATGACCCGTCGCAGTCGTACTATGCCGCGACCGGACTACGCGCCCCCGAGGGCACT
This sequence comes from Microbacteriaceae bacterium, assembly GCA_044239765.1. Taxonomy (GTDB): domain Bacteria; phylum Actinomycetota; class Actinomycetes; order Actinomycetales; family Microbacteriaceae; genus Conyzicola. The sequence goes on along the minus strand of JBIIAR010000297.1, from coordinate 616 downwards.
AACCCGACGACCACGCAGGCCTGGCTGCTAGCCCTGTGGCCGCTGCTCGGGTTCATCAACCTCGGCATCACGGCCGCACTCGGCGGGTTCAGCTACGACTACCTCTCGAGCCCCACGTCATCGTTCGACAGCGCCACCCTGGCCGCGAACGGCTTCAACATTCTTGCCTGGCTCGGCTTCGTCGCTGTCGCCTACAGTGACCATAGCGAGCTCAAGCGACGCGGTGTGCCGAAGCCGTTTCCCTGGGGATGGGCGTTCATCAACATCGTGTACGTCATCGGCCGAGGGGTTGTCGTGCACAGCCGCACCGGCCGGGGGCTCGCACCGCTTTTCGTGTTCATCGGTGCTGTTGTGCTCAACTGGATCGTCGGCTTCGTCGTCGGGCTCGCCCTCAGCGCGAGCATCATCAACTCCGTGTACAACTAGCCGAGCAGCTGCATGAGGTACTCGAAGAACCGTTCGCCGTCGACCCTCTCGATCGCGGTCGCATTCGGGTTGGATGACCGCCAGTCGAACACGGTGGCGCCACGGGTGAGCTCCCCCTGCGTCTCAACCTCGACACGGTAGCTCCCCGCGGCGAGCGCGTAGCTCGGGTCGATGGCCAGCAGGGCCGTAA
>JBIIAR010000296.1:0-3257 GCA_044239765.1 Microbacteriaceae bacterium | reverse complement strand
AGCTCGACCAGCTCTCGTCGGACGTCGTGCTGAGCTACAGCGACACCCAGGAGGGCGCAGACGCTTTTCTCACGGCACCGCAGACCTCGGTGATCCCCGCGGTCGCCGACGGTCACGTGGCGCAGCTTGTCGGCACGGAGTACATCTCCGCCGTCTCGCCGCCGACGGCGCTCTCGATTCCCTGGGGCCTCGAGCAGCTCGTCGACTCGCTCGCTGCGGCTTCGGCCGAGTAGCAGTGCGAGGAGGGCCGGTGGCGTGAGCCACCGGCCCTCCTGCCGTTAACCCCGTACGCCTACAATCACGACCGTGCTGGAGCGAGACGTGCGTGGGGACCGGGTGCGCGGTGCCGAGCGCCGTGGGCTGCACATGTGGCGCGGCATCCCGTACGCGACAGCGGAGCGCTTCCAGGCGCCCCGGCCTGCCGCCTGGCAGGGAACTCTCGACGCCACCGCCTTCGGACCGGTCGCCCCGCAGGATCGCGAGGGCCAGTTCATCGGTCCAGCGAAGGGCGTTCCGATGCACGAGCAGTGCCTCACCCTCAACGTGATCGCGCCCCCGGACGCCACGGCGCTTCCCGTTATGGTCTTCATTCACGGCGGTGCGTACAGCGTCGGATCCTCGCGCGAGGTGCGCCATCTCGGTGAGGTGCTGGTGCGGTCCGGCGTGGTGTTCGTCAACCTCAACTACCGGCTCGGGGCTCTCGGCTACCTGGACTTCAGCCGCTACGGCTTCACGAGCAACCTCGGCCTGCGCGATCAGGTGGCCGCGCTGCAGTGGGTGCGTGACAGCATCCGTGCCTTCGGTGGCGACCCCGACAACGTGACCCTGTTCGGCGAGTCCGCCGGCGGCAATGCGGTCACGACCTTGATGACGGTGCCGAGCGCCCGGGGGCTGTTCGCGCGGGCGATCGCGCAGAGCCCGCCGCCGAACGCGATCTACTCGCGCGAGGTTGCCGCCGAGTGGGCGGAGGAGTACGTCGAGCTGCTCAGCCAGATCGTCGACAACTCGAGTGTCGAGAGCACGTCGGCCGAGGACGTCGGACGGCTGCTGCGGTCGGCCACCACGGAGCAGCTGGTGAGGGCGACAACTCGCATGCAGCTGCTGAACCCGGACCGCTGGCCGGGCACCATCTGCCTCAGCCCGGTGATCGACGGCGACTTTCTGCCGGAGCGACCGCTTGATTCTTTCAAGCACGGCCGGGCGCATCCGGTGCCGCTCATCATCGGCACGAACGACCGCGAGGGCTCGCTGTTCACCGGGCGGCTCGACATTCTGGCGACAACGCCGCATCGCATCCGTGTCATCTTCGCGAAGACCCGCAAGAAGGCACGCAAGGCGGTGAAGGCACAGTACCCCGGGCTGCCCGCCAAGCGCCCCGCGGCAGACTTCGCGGGCGACTACGCCTTCTGGTTTCCGACCATCAAGGTCGCCGAGCGCCACGCCCGATTCGCCCGCGTGCACTTCTACCGCTTCGACTCCGCCCCACGGCTGCTGAAGCTGCTCGGTATCGACGCAACCCACGGCCTCGAGCTCTTCGCCCTCTTCGACCGGATGGACGGCTGGTTCGGCCGCGGAATGGGCGTGCTCGGCGGCCGCCTCAGCTTCAAGCGCGTCGGTGAGCGCATGCAGCGCCGCTGGCTGCGCTTCGCCCGCGACGGCACCGTCGATGACGACTGGCCGAAGTACACGTCACGCCGTCGGCGCACCCTGATCATCGATGTCGTCGACCGGGTAGAGGAGGACCCCCGCGGCGAGCGTCGACGGGCCTGGCAGCAGTTCGTGCCCCACGTCTAGCTAGAGACTGAACCCGATCGACCCGATGACGTTGTCGAGTGGTGTGCCGCTCGCATCGCGCTTGGCCCCGGTCTCTGGCAGCTGGCGCTGCGATCCGTCGGCCCCCACTGCGAGAGCGGGTGCAGCGCCCGCCCAGGCCACCGCGAGCACGTCTTCGCCCTTGAGGAATGAATGCGCGCGCACGCCACCCGTGGCGCGGCCCTTGCCCGGAAACTCGCTGAAGGCCGAGACCTTGGCGCGACCGGGGTCGGCACCGGCGATCGTGGTCGTGGAGGTGCTGACTGTGGCGACAACGACGTCGGCACCGGGGTCGACGGCGCCGAAGAAGATGACGGTCGCCTTCGCGCCGAGGTTGATGCCCGCCATTCCGCCAGCCGACGGCCCCTGCGGGCGCACGGCAGCCGCGCCGAAGTGCAGCAGCTGGGCGTCGGAGGTGACGAAGACCAGGTCGTCGCTGTCCGGTCCCTGGGCGATGCCCACGACCTCGTCGCCGGGCTTGAGGGCGATGGCCTCGAACTCGGGTCGTGCAGGGTAGCCGCCGGGGGCGAGGCGCTTGACGACGCCCTGGCGGGTGCCGAGCGCGATCGGCTCGTCAGAGGTGAGCGACACCAGGCCGAGCACGCGCTCCTTCTTGTCGCCGATGGCGAGGTAGTCGCTGATCTTGGCCCCCGCGGCGAGCTGGATGGAGTTCTCTGGCACGCTCGGCAGGTCGACCGCGGTGAATCGGATGAGCCGGCCGAGGTTGGTGATGGCCCCGATCTCTGACCGCGATGTCGTCGTCACTGCTGACAGCAGGGCGTCGTGCTTGCTGCGGCGGCGAACGCGATCGGGCGCGGAATCCTCACTGGCGTCGACTCGGATCGCACGGCCGGTCGTTGACAGGTAGACGACGCAGGGCGTGTCCGCGATCTCCAGCACCGGAAGCGCCTTGCGCGACGACCCCGTCGTCGCCACCGACGGGCGTGCCTCGGTCAGCAGGGTGCGGCGGGGTGTGCCGAAGCGCTCCGCCACCTCATCCAGCTCTCTGGAGACAAGGCGACGCAGCTTCTTCGGGTCGGCGAGAAGCGCCTCGAGCTCCGCGATCTCTCTCTCAAGCTGCTTCTGCTCCTTTTCGAGCTCGATGCGGCTGAACTTGGTGAGTCGGCGCAGGCGCAGCTCGAGAATGTACTCGGCCTGCAGCTCGCTGAGCTCGAAGACGTCCATGAGCCGGCTGCGCGCCGTGTCGGAGTCGTCGGAGGTGCGGATGACCTGGATGACCTCGTCGATGTCGAGGATGGCGATGAGCAGGCCGAGCACGAGGTGCAGTCGCTCCTGCCGTCGAGCGAGCCGAAAACGTGACCGTCTGGTGACAACCGAGATGCGGTGGTCGATGTAGACCTGCAGCAGCTCGCGAAGGCCGAGGGTGCGCGGCCCGCCATTGACGAGCGCCACGTTGTTGATGTTGAAGCTCTCCTCAAGCGGAG
>JBIIAR010000027.1:0-12666 GCA_044239765.1 Microbacteriaceae bacterium | reverse complement strand
CACGAGCAGCTGCTCGAGAAGGTGCTCGGGCCACGGCCGAAGCACGGTGAGCGTCCAGAGAAGCTCGAGGTGCTCAAGCAGGTGCTCGTCGAGAGGCTCGGCTTCGAGTTCAACCCCGATTCCGCCGTTGAGCTGCTCAAGGCCCTGCGCAAGGCGGGACTGCAGGTCGCCTCGACGAGCAAATGGGAGATTCAGGAGGTCGACCACCCGGTCATCGCCCCGCTGCTCGAGTACAAGAAGCTCTCGCGCCTGATGACGGCGAACGGCTGGAACTGGCTCGACACCTGGGTCGCCGACGGGCGCTTTCGGCCGGAGTACGTGCCCGGCGGCGTCGTCACGGGGCGATGGGCCGCGAGCGGCGGTGGTGCGCTGCAGCTGCCCAAGCAGGTGCGGGGCGCGGTCGTCGCCGACCCGGGGTGGAAGCTCGTCGTTGCCGATGCGGCGCAGCTCGAGCCGCGCGTTCTCACCGCGCTCAGCCGCGACCAGCGGATGGCGAAGGCCGGCGAGGGCGACATGTACGAGGGCATCGTCGCGAGCGGCGCGGTCGCGACCCGCGCCCAGGCGAAGGTCGCCATGCTCGGGGCCATGTACGGCGCCACGACGGGCGAGAGCGGCCGCCTGCTGCCCGGCCTCACCAAGGCATTTCCGCAGGCGCTGGCGCTTGTCGAGCGGGCCGCGCGGGCGGGGGAGCGCGGAGAGGTGGTCACGACGCACCTCGGGCGCAGCTCGCCGCGTCCCTCGGATGACTGGCTCGACGGCGCCAATGAGAACGCGGCCGCAGAGAGCCGGGCCCGCAGCAAGGCGCGCAGCTGGGGCCGCTTCACCCGCAACTTCGTGGTGCAGGGCACCGCGGCCGAGTGGGCGCTCTGCTGGATGGCCGGCCTGCGCGGCTCGCTGTATCAACTTGCGGACGGCACCTTCACCGATCGCCCCCACCTCGTCTTCTTCCTCCACGACGAGGTCATCGTGCACACGCCGGAGCACCTCGCCGAGCAGGTGGCGGCTGCCATTCGCGACGCCGCCGCCGCGGCCGGGCGCCTGCTCTTCGGCGACCTGCCGGTCACCTTCCCCGTCACAACCGCAATCGTCGACTCCTACGCGCACGCCAAATAGCTACCCTGTACCTATGACGGTGCGTCACAGTCTGCTCGCGATCCTCACGATCGGCGACGCCTACGGCTACCAGTTGCGTCAGGAGTTCAACCGCCGCACCGACTCGGTCTGGCCGCTCAACGCCGGACAGGTCTACACGACCCTCGACCGGCTCGAGCGCGACGGGCTTGTCGAGCAGCGCGAGGCGGATGCCGAGGGGCACCTGCGCTACGCGATCACCGAGACGGGCAGGGCCGAGGTGCGTGACTGGCTCGCCAGCCCGGTGCGGCGCACCGAGCGTGACGAGCTCGCCGTGAAGGTGGCGCTCGCGCGCTCACTGCCCGGAGTCGACCTCTCGGCTGTCATCGCGGCGCAGCGGGTCGATGGCGACGCGCGCGATGGTGTGGTCGGCGCCTGGCTGGACGCCGCCGACGCGGCCCAGCAGCGGTGGCTTGACGTGGTCGAGTCCGCGGGGGCCCAGCCGGTCGGCCTCGCCGACGAGACGCCTAGGCGCGGGCGGCCTGCGCGTACGCAGCCATGACGCGTTCGACGTAGGTCGCGGCAGAGAAGATCACGGCGTCTTCCTTGGCTCCGCGGGAGAGCTGCTGCAGCGCGCCCTTCTCCGTGCTCAGCGAGACCAGGGCGTCAGCCAGCGCCTCCGCCGATGGGTCGGCGCTGAGGTAGCCAGAGCTGCCGAGCCCCTCGCGCAGCTTCGGGTCGCAGAACAGCACGCCGCGATAGCGCGAGACCGACTCGGCGATCGTCATGGGCTGGTTGTCGAAGCCGTGCGAGGTCAGCACTACCAGCGATGAGTCATCGATGAGCTGCAGCACCGCATCGTGGCCAAGGTTGCCATGCACGCGGATTCCGGGGGCGTCCGCCGTCAGCTTTCGCAGGTCGTCAAGCTGGCTTCCATCACCGACGAAGTCCACCTCGAATGACGCACGCGATAGCGCCTGCAGGGCAGCCTGCGCGAACACCAGTGGACGCTTCTCTGGCTCGCACCGCGCCACCCACAGAAAGCGCGGCACCGCGTCGTCGGCGAGCAGCGCCGCCGGCCGGGGCGAGCGTGCGATCGGGTTCGGAACGATGACGATGGGAGTCTCGACACCGGCGGCCGCGAGGTCGGCGCCCTGGTGCTCCGACGGCGAGATGACCAGGTCGACGAGCTTCGCCGTCTCGGCGGTGAGGGTGCGCAGGAGGTCATCGGAGGGGCGGCCGGTGATGGGCTGCACGGCGAAGCGGGTGCCGGTGGCGCTCTGCAGCATCCGTCGCATCAGGGGGGCAACCACGGTCGGGCCGACGCCGGCGCTCTGCCAGTAGAAGGTGTGCACCGTGTGCACGACGGGAATGCCCTGCAGACGTGCCGCTGCGATCGCCGCGTGGGCGAGCCCGAACTCCGTCTGCAGGTGCACGACGTCGACCGCGTGCTCCTCGAAGAAGGCGACGAGCTGGGCGATGAGCGGGGCACGGTTGTACGAGACCGCGAGCTGCACGCCGGGAATCGTGAAGGCGGGCTTCACCGCGAGGTCGACCGGGCCGCTGCCCGCGCGGGTGTGCGCAATGAGAAAGACCTCGTGTCCGGCCTCGAGAAGCGACGCCTTCTGCTCGTGGATGGAGCTCTGCGCACCCCCCACGTAGTCGAGAAAGTAGTCGCTGACGATCGCAACGCGCATGGAGTCCCCTCGGTAAGCCCGCAACGAGTCTAAGGACTCGCTGAATAACACGCTTGTCATTCCCCAGCACCGTGGGTGATAATCAACACACAAGTTCACAACCGCAGTTTCACTGCAATTCATTCGTGGTCGATGGGGAAGTCGCACCAAACGAATGGAGAAGCCAGTGACTGCACCAACCGCTCGCGGAGTGCTGTACGTGCACTCCGCCACTCGCGCTCTCTGCCCGCACATCGAGTGGGCAGTAGGTAGCGCCATTGATCGCGCCGTGAACTTCACCTGGGCCGAGCAGCCCGCCCAGAAGGGTGCCATGCGCACCGAGTTCTACTGGGAGGGCGCTGCGGGCATGGGAGCCGCCATCGCCAGCTCGCTGCGCGGCTGGGAGCACCTGCGGTTCGAGGTCACCGAAGACGCCAGCCCGCGCAGCGACGGCGGCCGTTGGATGCACACCCCTGACCTCGGCATCTTCTTCGCCCAGACCGACACGGTCGGCAACATGGTCATTCCAGAGGACCGCGTCCGCGCGGCCATGGAGCAGGCTGGCTCGAACGCCCTCGAGCTGCACCGCGAGCTGCGGCTGGCCCTCGGTCAGGCGTGGGACGACGAGCTCGAGGTGTTCAGGCACGCCTCCGCGGACAACGCGGTTGTGTGGCTGCACGCGGTAAACGGATAGGCCGGAGGAACAATGATCTACTCACTGGAAAAAGAGCTGGATGCCCTCGTCGACGAGGTCGCCCCGCCACTGATCGACATGGCACAGCTCGAACGGCTCGTGACGCAGGATGAGGCTGCAGAGCTGTTCGACGGGGAGTGCCTGGTTCACGACGGGTGCCAGTCGATCTTCACGCGCTAGAGCGTATCGAGCCCGTCGAGATCCCCATTGGGCGGTCTCGACAGGCTCGACGCACTCAGCTGTAGCTGCGCACGGCAACGACGGCGTTGTGGCCGCCGAAGCCGAAGGAGTTGCTGATCGCCAGCTGCGGTCCGTCACCGAGGGCAACCGCCGCACCGACGCGCAGCGGAATCTCGGGGTCGAGGTTCGCGATGTTGATCGTCGGGGGAGCGAGACGGTTCTGCACCGCGAGAATGGTGAAGATCGCCTCGAGCGCGCCCGTTCCACCGAGAAGGTGGCCGTGCGCTCCCTTCGTGGCAGACACCGGGATGTCGTGAACGCGATCCCCGAACACGGCCAGCAGAGCCTTGTACTCGGCGATATCGCCGACCGGAGTGCTCGTCGCGTGCGCGTTGATGTGCGTGACGTCATCCACGGTGGCACCGGCCTGCTCGAGGGCGGCGTAGACGGCGCGAGCGGCGCCGCGGCCCTCGGGGTCCGGGGCGGTGATGTGGTACGAGTCGCTCGTGACGCCGCCGCCGGCGATCTCGGCGTAGATCCTTGCGCCGCGGGCGAGGGCGTGCTCCTCGGTCTCCATGACGATGGTCGCGGCACCTTCGCCCATGACGAATCCGTCGCGGTCGACGTCGTAGGGGCGTGAGGCGGTGGCCGGGTCGTCGTTGCGCTTCGAGAGGGCCTGCATCGAGGCGAATGACGCGAGCGTCATCGGGTGGATGCAGCTCTCGGTGCCGCCCGCGAGAATGACATCGGCGAGCCCCGACTGCAGGTGGTCGTAGGCGTTCGCGATGGCCTCGGTGCTCGAGGCGCAGGCGCTGACGTCGGTGCGCGCGAAGGCGCGGGCATCGAAGTTCATGCTGACGGCGGCTGCCGCAGCGTTCGGCATGAGCATGGGAACTGTCATGGGCAGAACGCGACGCGGTCCCTTCTCGCGCAGGGTGTCCCATGCGTCGAGCAGGGTCCAGAGGCCGCCGATACCGGTGGAGTACTCGACTCCAAGGCGCACGGGGTCGATCTCGGTGATTCCGGCATCCGCCCATGCCTCGCGAGCCGAGATGAGGGCAAACTGCGCCGAGGGGTCGAGACGCTTGTACTCCTGGCGCTCAAGCACCTCTTCGGGGCGCACCTTGGCCTGTGCGGCGAAGTGAACGGGGATGTCGTACTGGGCGACCCAGTCGGCCTCGATGGTGCTGGTGCCGGACTCGCCAGCGAGCAGGGCTGCCCACGACTCGGGGGCGGTGCCGCCGAGGGGGTTAGAGGTGCCGATGCCGGTGACGACGATCTTCTTGGTCAAAGCGAACTCCTGTGGATCACGTGCATTGCCTACTTGCTGATGGGGCGTGCCGAGAAGCGACGCCCCATCGCGAGTACTTACGCCTGTGCGTTGGTGATGAAGCTGACGGCGTCGCCGACGGTCTTGAGGTTCTTTACCTCTTCGTCGGGGATCTTGACGTCGAACTTCTCTTCAGCGTTGACGACGATGGTCATCATCGAGATGGAGTCGATGTCCAGATCGTCGGTGAACGACTTGTCCAGCTCGACCGTGTCGGTCGCGATGCCAGTCTCGTCGTTGATGAGCTCGGCCAGGCCGGCGAGAACTTCTTCGGTGGACAGTGCCATGGTGTTTATCTCCTAGGGGTGTGGTTTGACCGTGTGCAAGTTTAGGGGAGAACGACTACCTGAGCGCCGAAGACAAGCCCGGCGCCGAAGCCGATCTGCAGGGCGAGACCGCCGCTGAGCTCGGGGTTCTCGGCCAGGAGCCGGTGGGTGGCGAGTGGAATCGACGCCGCGGAGGTGTTTCCCGTGGTCTCGATGTCGCGTCCGATCTTGACGGTCTCCGGCAGCTTCAGCTGCTTGGCGAGCTCGTCGATGATGCGCATGTTCGCCTGGTGGGGAATGAACGCGGCGAGCTGGTCGGGCGTGACGCCGGCGGCCTCGAGGGCTTCCTTGGCGACCTTGGCCATCTCCCAGACCGCCCAGCGAAAGACCGTCTGGCCGTCCTGGCGCATGGTCGGCCAGGGCTTCACCTTGTCGAGGTACTCCTCGAAGGTGCCGTTCATGCCGACGGCGCCCCACTTCGACCCGTCGGAGCCCCAGATCGTCTTCGAGATTCCGGGGATCTCACTCGGACCGACCACGGCCGCGCCCGCACCATCGCCCAGAAGGAAGGAGATGGAGCGGTCTTCAGGGTGCACATACTGCGACAGCTTCTCGGCGCCAACGACGAGCACGTACTCGGCTGCGCCGGCGCGGATCAGCGCGTCGGCCTGGGCGATGCCATAGGTGTAGCCGGCGCACGCGGCGCTGATGTCGAAGGCCGGAGCGGGGGTCGCACCGATGCGGTCGGCGAGCATGGTGGCCATCGACGGCGTCACGGCGACGTTGCTGATGGTCGAGACGAGCACGGCGCCGATCTGGGTCGGCTCGATTCCTGCGTTCTTGATCGCCTCCAGTGATGCGGTCTCGGCCAGGTCGACGGCATTGATGCCCTTGCTCGCGCGCTTGCGGGTGATGATGCCGGTGCGCTGCCGAATCCACTCGTCGCTCGAGTCGATCGGGCCGACAAGCTCGTCGTTCGTCACGGTGAGGTCGCCGCGGGCGGCGCCGAGGCCGAGGATGCGTGTGAACTGCGCTCCGTGCGACTGCTGCAGGGTGGGCTGGGTCATGAGGCTCCGTCGATGAGTGCGAAGGCCGCGGCGAGGTCGTCCGGCGTCTTGACCGCGACGGTCGGAACGCCCTTGAGCCCGCGCTTGGCGAGGCCGACGAGGGCGCCGGCCGGGGCGAGCTCGATGATGCCGGTCACGCCGGCAGCCGCGAACGCGTCCATGGTCTTGTCCCACCGTACCGGCGACGACACCTGGCCGACGAGCAGCTCGACGAAGTGGCGGCCGTCCTCCACGAGCACGCCGCCCTTGTTCGTCCAGATCGGCAGGGAGGGGTCGGATGTTGTCAGCCCCTGCGAGAACTGCTCCAGGTGTGCGACGGCGGGCTCCATGTACTGCGTGTGGAACGCGCCAGCCACCTGCAGCGGAATCACACGAGACCCGGCGATGGGGTTTTCCTTGAGGGCCTCGAGCGCGTCGAGAGCGCCAGCGACGACGATCTGGCCGCCGCCGTTGAAGTTGGCGGGGTAGAGACCGAGCTCCGACAGCTTCGCGAGCAGCTCGGCCTCGTCTCCGCCGATCACCGCGCTCATGCCGGTCTGCGTGATTGCGGCGGCAGCGGCCATGGACTGGCCGCGCTCGCGCACGAAAGCCACCGCATCCGTCTCGGTAAGGATGCCGGCGACAGCCGCAGCCGTCACCTCGCCCACCGAGTGGCCCGCGACTCCGCCGATCTTGGCACGGCGTCCGTCGGCGAGCAGGGCCGCGGCGGTGATGAGACCGGCGGCGACGATGAGGGGCTGGGCGACAGCGGTGTCGCGGATGGTGTCTGCGTCGCTGGTCGTGCCGTGGGCGACGAGGTCGATGCCGACCGTGTCGCTCAGCTGCTGGAGGTGCTCCCTGAAGCCCGGCTCAGCGAGCCATGGGTCGAGAAAGCCGGGGGTCTGGGAGCCCTGTCCGGGCGCTACGACAACAATCACGGGTTCCATCCTGCCAGTGCCAGAGTGCAAGCGCTGTGGTCAACCCACCAACATTCGCTCGAAACGTTGTGCGTGTGCCTAAACGGGGCGCTTGCGTGATGGGTCGGGCTCGGCGATCGAGCCGACGATGAGGGCGGCCTGCAGAATAAGTGCCTCGCGGGCGCCGGTGGCGTCCCACCCGATGACCTCGCTGATGCGCTTGAGGCGGTAGCGCACGGTGTTGGGGTGCACGAAGAGCTCCCGCGCGGTCGCTTCGAGCGAGCGGCCGTTGTCGAGGTAGCACCACAGCGTGGCGAGCAGCTCGGTCGAGTGCGCCTGCAGCGGGCGGTAGATGCGGTTGATGAGGGTGCTGCGGGCAAGCGGGTCGCCGGCGAAGGCGCGCTCGGGCAGCAGGTCGTCGGCAAGGGTGGGACGCGGCGCGTTGCGCCACGCGCGGGCCACGGCGAAGCCCGCCAGGGCCGCCTTCGCGCTCTTGGAGGCGTCGACCAGAGAGGGAACCTCGTGGCCGAGCACCAGGTAGTCCGGGCCGAATCCGGGCTCCAGCTGGGTGGCGATGTCGAGAAAGGGCATCGGGGTCGGCGACTCCTCTGTCACCGGCGTGGCGCGTCCGATGACGAGAACCAGGCGCGATCCCTGCACCCCGATGAGAACGTCCGCGTCGAGGTGGCGCGCGGTGCGGCGCAGCTGGTCGACGTCGAGCACGCGGGGAGCCGTTCCGACGAGCACGCAGACCTCGCCGTGGCCGTTCCAGCCCAGCGCGGCGATGCGGCTCGGAAGCTCAGTGTCGTATTCACCGCTGAGGATGCTGTCGACGACAAGCGCCTCGAGACGGGCGTCCCACAGACCGCGGGCCTCAGCCGCGCGGGCATAGACGTCTGCGGCGGCGAAGGCAATCTCGCGGGAGTACAGCAGGATCGCCTCGCGCAGCACGTCATCCCCGGCGCCGATGCGGGCCTCGACGACCTCGACGGTGAGACGGATCAGCTGCAGGGTCTGCTGCAGCGAGACGGACCGCAGCAGCTCGCGGGGGGCGCCGCCGAAGACGTCCGCGGCGATCCACGGTGTCGACTTGGGATCCTCGAACCAGCTGATGAACGAGCTGATACCCGCCTGCGCGACGAGTCCGACCGCAGACCGCCGCCCTGGAGGCATCTCGCCGTACCAAGGCAGCGTGTCTTCCAGACGCTTCAGCGTCGCCGTGGCCAGCTCACCAGAGATGGTGCGCAGCCAGGCGAGCGTCTGCGCCTTGGTCTTGCCAGCCATCGGCTAGCTCTCGCCTCCGGCGTTTCCGCTCGAACCGGCGGTGACGTCGTGCAGCGAGTACTTGGCGATCGCGGCCCCGGGCGACGAGGCGTCGACCTCTCCGCGCTCGACGAGAAGCTCCAGGGCACGAACGACCATCGACGGTCCATCGATCTTGAAGTAGCGGCGGGCGGCCGCACGGGTGTCAGAGAATCCGAAGTCGTCAGCACCGAGGGTCGCGTAGCGGCCGGGGATGAACTGGCGAATCTGGTCGGGCACCGCGTGCATGAAGTCGGAGACCGCGACGAACGGGCCTTCGGCATCCGCCAGCTTGGCAGTGACGTAGGGAACCTTCTTCTCGGCGTCGGGGTTGAGAAAGTTGTGCTCCTCAGCCCGCAGGCCGTCGCGGCGCAGCTCGGTCCACGAGGTGACCGACCAGACGTCGGCAGAGATGCCCCAGTCGTTGGCGAGAAGCTCCTGCGCCTCGAGCGCCCACGGCACGCCGACGCCGCTGGCGAGCAGCTGGATCTTCGGGCCGAGCGAGTCGGAACGCGACAGCAGGTAGATGCCCTTGAGCGCACCCTCGCGGTCCCAGTTCTCCGGCTCGGCCGGCTGCACGATCGGCTCGTTGTACAGCGTCAGGTAGTACATGACGTTGGGATCGCTGTGCGTGCCCCCGTACATGCGCTCCAGGCCGTCCTTGACGATGGCTCCGAGCTCGTAGCCGTAGGCCGCGTCGTAGGAGATGACCGCCGGGTTGGTCGCGGCGAGCAGCAGCGAGTGGCCGTCAGCGTGCTGCAGGCCCTCACCGGTGAGCGTCGTGCGACCCGCCGTGGCGCCCATGATGAAGCCGCGCGCCATCTGGTCGCCCGCAGCCCACATGGCGTCGCCCGTGCGCTGGAAGCCGAACATCGAGTAGAAGACGTAGACCGGAATGAGCGGCTCGCCGTTGGTCGCGTACTGCGTGCCGGCGGCGGTGAAGGCGGCGAAGGCGCCTGCCTCGTTGATGCCGACGTGCACGATCTGGCCCTGCGGCGACTCCTTGTAGGCGAGCAGCTGCTCACGGTCGACCGACGTGTAGGTCTGACCGTTGGGGTTGTAGATCTTGGCGGTGGGGAAGTAGGCGTCCATGCCGAAGGTGCGAGCCTCGTCCGGAATGATCGGAACGATTCTCTGGCCCATGCCCTTGTCGCGCAGGAGGTCCTTGAGCAGACGGGCGAAGGCCATGGTCGAGGCGATCTCCTGCTTGCCGGAGCCCTTCTTGACGACGTCGTAGACCGTCTCTTCTGGCAGCGTGAACTGCGTGTACTTCGAGCGACGCTCCGGAAGGTAGCCACCCAGCGCGCGGCGACGCTCGTGCAGGTACTGCACTGCCTCGTCATCGGCACCGGGGTGGTAGAACGGCGGCTTGTACGGGTCGGCCTCGAGCACGGCGTCGGTGATCGGGATGTGCATCACGTCACGGAACTGCTTGAGGTTGTCGAGCGTCAGCTTCTTCATCTGGTGGGTCGCGTTGCGGCCCTCGAAGCTGGGGCCGAGGCCGTAGCCCTTGACCGTCTTCGCGAGGATGACGGTCGGCTGGCCCTTGTGCTCGGTGGCTGCCTTGAAGGCGGCATAGACCTTGCGGTAGTCGTGGCCGCCGCGCTTGAGGCCCCAGACCTGGTCATCGGTGAGGTGCTCGACCATCTTCAGCGTGCGCGGGTCGCGGCCGAAGAAGTTCTCGCGCACGTAGGCACCCGACTCGGCCTTGTAGGTCTGGTAGTCGCCGTCGGGGGTGCGGTTCATGAGGTCGCGCAGCGCGCCCTCGTGGTCGTTCTTGAGCAGGTCATCCCACTCGCGACCCCAGACGACCTTGATGACGTTCCAGCCGGCACCGCGGAAGAAGCTCTCGAGCTCCTGGATGATCTTGCCGTTGCCGCGCACCGGGCCGTCGAGGCGCTGGAGGTTGCAGTTGATGACGAAGTTGAGGTTGTCGAGCTTCTCGTTGGCCGCCCACTGCAGCGCGCCGCGGCTCTCGACCTCATCCATCTCGCCGTCGCCGAGAAAGGCCCAGACCTGCTGGTCGCTGGCGTCCTTGATTCCACGGTTGGTCAGGTACTTGTTCGACTGCGCCTGGTAGATGGCGTTGATCGGGCCGAGGCCCATCGACACCGTCGGGAACTGCCAGAACTCCGGCATGAGACGCGGGTGCGGATACGACGAGAGTCCGAGGGGAGCGCGCGACTTCTCCTGGCGGAAGCTGTCCATCTGGTCCTCGGTCAGACGACCCTCGAGGAAGGCGCGGGCGTACATGCCGGGGGAGGCGTGACCCTGGTAGAAGATCTGGTCGCCGCCACCGGGGTGGTCGGCTCCGCGGAAGAAGTGGTTGTGGCCGACCTCGTAGAGCGACGCGGCGCCGGCGTAGGTCGAGATGTGCCCGCCGACCGCGATGCCGGGGCGCTGCGCGCGGTGCACGGTGATGGCGGCGTTCCAGCGGATCCACGCGCGGTACTTGCGCTCAAGCTCCTCGTCACCGGGAAACTCCGGCTCGTTCTCTGGCGCGATGGTGTTGAGGTAGTCGGTGGTGGGAACCATCGGAACACCGAGGTGCAGCTCCTTGGAGCGCTTGAGGAGGGAGAGCATGATCTCTCGGCCTCGCTGGTGACCCTGTGCCGCTACGAGGGCGTCGAGGGATTCATTCCACTCGGCCGTCTCCTCAGGGTCCGCGTCAGTGTTGTTCACCGAGTATGGGTCCTGATCGTTTACCGTCACCGTAGACCTCTTTCTTCTGTGAGATGCGGCATGGCTATCAGCCGTACCGCAGGGCCCAGCCGGCCGCAGGAATCGGGTTTCGACGGTGCGGTCTCTCTGGCTGTGCCGACTCGATTCTAGTTCTCACGCGCGAGGCCGCACGCGCACGCGCGCCA
This sequence comes from Microbacteriaceae bacterium, assembly GCA_044239765.1. Taxonomy (GTDB): domain Bacteria; phylum Actinomycetota; class Actinomycetes; order Actinomycetales; family Microbacteriaceae; genus Conyzicola. Next base: position 1,317 of record JBIIAR010000027.1, on the reverse strand, counting down.
CGACCCGTTCACCAGCCAGCAATACGCGAGACACAGGCGTAGCATGGCCGATTGTGTGTGCGCGGGCCACGTTGGCCGGCCACGGAAGGACTACGACAATGGCTCTGGAAAACGACACCCAGGCACCCGACTTCGATCTCGCCAACCAGTTCGGCGAGCACATCCGCCTCAGCCAGTTCCGCGGCAAGAAGCCGGTGGCGCTGGTCTTCTTCCCGCTCGCCTTCTCGAGCACCTGCACCTCTGAGCTGTGCACCCTGCGCGACAACATCGCGATGTTCCAGAGCCAGGGCATCGAGCTCATCGGCATCTCGGTCGACTCCAAGGCCACACTGCGCGCCTTCGCTGAGAAGGAGGGCTACGACTTCACCCTTCTCGCCGACTTCTGGCCGCACGGCGAGGTTGCCAAGGAATACGGCGTGTTCCTCGAGGAGAAGGGCTTCGCGAACCGCGCGACCTTCCTCATCGACAGCAGCGGCGTTATCCGTGCGTCCTTCATCACCGCCCCGGGCGAGGCGCGCTCCCTCGAGGAGTACAAGGCAGCCGTTGCGGAGCTGCTGGAGCCCGCGGGCGTCTAGCTTCCGAGCAGGGACACCGCACGCGCGATCACGAGCGCGAGCAGCACATAGGCGCCGAATGCCTCGATCGCGCTGAGGATCTTGGCGCGATGCGTGAGCGGCATCGCATCCGCAGCGCTGAACGCCATCGAGTTCGTCGCAGAGAAGTAGAAGTAGTCGAGGTAGTTGGCGGTCCAGCCGGAGGCCTGTGACGATCCAGCCTTCACCTCTTTCACGTTGTCGTAGTTCTCGTCCTGCGGAAAGCGAAAATCGGCCTCGGGCAGTGAGTCGCGCGGACTGGTGGAGCGCACGACGGGCCCGCCGCGGTCCAGCTCCCAGAAGATCAGTCCGAAGACGATGACCTGGGTCACCCAGACCTGCACGGCCGCGAGTACGAGCGTGACCCCGTCATCCTTGTCGCCGGTAACGAGTTGCATCACGAGTTGCACGAGCGCCACGCCGTTCGCCCCCGCGAGCAGCGATGCCAGACCGATCGACAGCGCGCGCGACCACCTCGTCTGCTTCGACATGCGCAGCGGGTTGAGCACGAAGACCGGGATCAGCAGCAGCAGGCCGATTGCGACCACGGTGTAGCGCACCACAGGCAGAAAGCTGCTCGGCAGAAGGGCGTAGAGCGTGAGGGCCACGAGAATCGCGACGAACGCCGGCCACCGGTGCTCCGCGCGCGCCTGTTTCTCGATGAGCTTTGCCATGGGCGCGAGCCTATGCCGTACGATGAGTAGTCGTCGTCCGCAGGTTTGCG
>JBIIAR010000295.1:0-3265 GCA_044239765.1 Microbacteriaceae bacterium | reverse complement strand
ATCTGCAGGCAGGGAACGAGCACATCACGGTAGTAGTCGTAGAGAAAGCCGAGCTGGTCGGATGTGTAGTACTCGACGGATGAGGGGTATGAGATCTGTGCGACGTGGCACTCATACTGTGCGGTCTCCGACGACGGCACAGCCGTCACCGAAACGATCCCGCCATCGATGTCAATGATGCTGACCACTCCCGCGCCGCAACTCTCGTCAGGATCGTTGTACTTGTTGGGCTCGACCAACTGCGACTGCACTTCGGGCCGCACGAACTGTGGCGAGCCGTACTCGTACCACTGCCGGTCTTGCTGCTCGAGGATGTAGGCGTCTAGCTCCGCATCCGTGGGCTGAGGCGGCTCGGCGACCTGCGTGCAGCCGGCAAGGGCTAGCGCGATCACCGCAGCCGCCAGCAGTTTGCGCATGGGTCTTACGGTAGCTCGCTTGTCGCGGTACGCAAATGGGCCGCCACCCGAAGGTGACGGCCCATCCAAGACTTCGCGTATCTGTGCTTAGCGACGCAGTCCAAGACGCTCGATCAACGCGCGGTAGCGGTTGATGTCGACGTCAGACAGGTAGCCGAGAAGACGACGACGCTGGCCAACCAGCAGAAGCAGGCCACGACGTGAGTGGTGGTCGTGCTTGTGCTCTTTCAGGTGCTCGGTGAGGTCCTTGATACGTGCGGTCAGCATTGCGACCTGTACCTCGGGGCTACCGGTATCACCGGGGTGGGTTGCGTACTCGTCGATGATCGCTTTCTTGGCGTCTGGTGCGAGTGGCATAGACGGCCCCTTCCTCTTCGTTGCGCGGTGCCCGGCGCCTCATGCGTGAGCTCTATTTATCCGCGGCCGTTAGACGGCAACCTTGTGAGTTTAGCAGAGTGGCGGACTCGCGAGCATCAGAGGGGATCGACGGAAGTTTGATCAGACCCAAGTTCAACGCGGACAGAAACGGTGGGCGAGCCGTCCGGGGCGGAAACAGAAGAAACCGTCGAGCCAGCAACCGTGGAGGGATCAATCTCGTGTGACCCAGACTCCGCGGCAACCCTCACTGCATCGAAAACAGATGCTGGAAGAGAGAAAACAAAGCGATGGTCCTTGAATACTGACGAGACGCGGGAGGACGAGCGAGAGGAGTTGACGCCGTTCTCGATCATTGCGCGGACTGCTGGCGCATAGTGCGAGTACAACAACTTCGCGACCGGAAATCTCGCGGGAACATTTTCATCTGGTGGATCGGTGAGCAGCAAGCGCAGAGCACCATCATCGGAGAAATACGCGACCGAAACCACGTTCTGCGGTGCCGAGATCGGCGTTTCATCTAACTGTCTGCGAGCCTTGCGCACCGCCGAACCGACGTCAGCCATGCTGCCTCTGCCCTTCGCCTCAATAAGTGCGACGATGCTACTGTTCGCAGTGCTAGTCGCGATGAAATCCGCGCGCTTGCCTTTCGCGCGAGCCAGGCCCTGCTCCTTCATATGAGTGGAGAGATGAGTCAATAGGGGCAACTTGAGGATGCTGGTGCATCCAACGCTCGCCAACGTCATACCGAGATTGTATGAAACGACTGCTTTGTCTGTTTCGTCCAGTCGGCTAAAGGCAGGATTCACCCACCAATGGCCGCCCTGAAGTACGAGACCAGTGTCGACTGCAGAAAGTCTCATCAATGCGCCAGCAAGCGCCGAGAGATATGACGGCCCGTATCCCACCATGATGGCGTTTCGATACATGTCCGCCCACGTCGCGGAGTGGAAGCCAGCAGGTGGTTTGACGTTCACGCAGTCCTCCGTTCGATAGGAGAAACGTCCTGGTTCCAGCAGGTCCTTGGTCACGAGGCCTCCGCGGAGCGACGGATCCTGCGCAGCGCCTCCACGAGCTCAGTGACCTGCGCACCGCTAAACAGCGCCTGCGGCCCGGTTGGCGCGAGATCGGTGAACGGCGCCTGAAACAGCAGCTCTGGCTCGACCGCACCACGAGCCGTGAGCTGCTCCACGAGCAGATTTACGAAGTCGAGCTGGTTGCCCGTGAAGGTCGTCCCTGCGGTGAACGCCGACAGCTCTTCGGTTGCGGCAGCCCTATCCAAACCGATCATCGACCGCACGAAGAGGCCGAGCCCGTGCGCGTCCTCGGCGACACGACGAACGTCCGTCGTCGCGAATCCCCCGCTCTCAACCAGGATTCGTTCGAGGTCTTCGAGATCCAGTGGGGTGAGCTGCTTGCCGGTGCGAACCTTGAACAGCACCGCGTCATCGGCGTGCTGTTGGAGAAAGGCAAAGGCCTTCTCGGTGAACCGAGCGCGATCGACAGCGGTTGCCGCAATGGTGAGGGCCACGTCGGTGCTCTCGCCCGCGACATCCTCGAAGTTCGTGTAGACGATTCCGCGGTCGCGCGAGTCGATGAGGCCCACGAGACTTCGCAGGCGGATGCGGGCCATCTCCAGCATCCCGACAGTGACGTCGTCCCACCAGTCGTTGCTCGCGACTGCGGCGATCAGCTCAATGTTCTGAGCGATGACGGGAATCGTCTTCTGTTCGGCGAGTGCATTCGCGATCGCCTGCATGCGCTTCTTGGCGGATGCGAACCCGGGATCGCCGATCAGAATGCCGAGCTGAGCCCGGAGTGCGAACAGGTCGAAGCGCTTCGCTTGCTCGTCGGTATCGAGCACGTCGACAGCCGAAGGCAGGCTCGCGAGTGTGGAGGCGAGAGCGACATCGTCGCCGGACAGCGACATCCACCGTGTCGGGTCGGTGAATGCGTCAACGGCACGAAGGCGAGCGCGCACGAGGAAGTTATCGCGGCTCATGCCCGTCACGCGCGAGTGCAGCCCGGCGGCTGTGCCCTCACGCAGAGCGGCGAGCTCCGGGTCATCGATCTCGGCTTCCAGCCCGGCGAGAAGTGCGAGGCGGGCGGTGAACAGGCGCGCGCCGAGCGACTCCGACTGCGATGACTTGTCGGGAGCAACATCCGCATTGAAGTACTCGATGTTCTGGCACACGTCGAAGATGACGAAGTCGGCCTTGTCGACGCCTGGCCCGTACAAATCCTTGCGAAGGCGCGTTCCGCGTCCAACCATCTGCCAGTACTTCGTCTTGGAGTGCACCGGCTTGAAGAAGACGAGGTTCACGACGTCGGGAATGTCGATGCCCGTGTCGAGCATGTCGACAGAGATGGCTATCTGCGGCAGCGATGCCGGCAGCGAGAACTCGTCGATCATGCTCTGCGCGTAGGCGACCCCGTGAACGATGACCCGGGCGAAGTGGCCCGCATACTCCGGG
>JBIIAR010000294.1:0-3268 GCA_044239765.1 Microbacteriaceae bacterium | reverse complement strand
CTCGGCGAGCTCGCCGGGGGCCCGCTCGTACGGAGCGCCAGCGCGGCGCAAGGTCGCAAGAACGTCAAACTCCCCCTCGCCCAGTCCGTGTCGCTCGTAGACCGGCAGCAGCTCCCCCGTGAGGTAGCCGGCCAGCCGATGCAGTCGGCCGATGACTCCCTGCGGACTCACATCGAGATCCGGCCTCTCGGCTGCCCACTCGGCCTGAATGCGCGCAACGCGGTCTGTCATGCACCCACTGTATCTTCCGTGGAAGCTATAGTCGCTTCCATGGAAGATAAATGGCGTTGGATGCTGGTGACCGCGATCGCGCCCGTCGCCTGGGGCTCCAACTACTTCGTCACCGCGCAGTTCCTGCCCGAGGGCTCGCCGCTCTGGGGAGCGACGCTGCGCGCACTCCCCGCGGGATTGCTGCTCGTGCTGCTCGCCCGCACGCTCCCCCGCGGGTCGTGGTGGTGGCGGTCTGCGGTGCTCGGCGCGCTCAACGTCGGCGGCTTCTTCATCTTGATCTACGTGGCTTCTCAGCTGCTGCCCTCGAGCGTCGCCGCGACCATCATGGCGACGTCGGCCGGCGTGCTCATGCTGCTGGCGTGGCCGCTGCTTGGCGAGCAGCCACGGCTCGCTGGCATTCTGGGGGCCGTGCTCGGCTTCGGCGGAGTGTGCCTTCTGCTGGTGGGTGACGGCGTGACGCTCGCACCGTGGGGTGTTGCCGCATCCCTGCTTGCGATGCTGATGTCGTCGACTGGCTTCGTTCTGACGAAACGCTGGGCGCCGAGCGAGTCACCGCTGACCGTGACGTCGTGGCAGCTCGTTGCCGGCGGGCTGCTGGTGCTGCCCGTTGCCGTGCTGGTCGAGGGCACTCCCCCGGCGCTGGATGCCCCTGCCCTCGCCGCATTCGCCTACGTGATCGTCGTGGCGACCGCGCTCGCCTTCGTGGCCTGGTTCGCAGGGCTACGGCGCCTTCCCGCGGGCACCGTCGGAGTTATCGGTCTGCTCAACCCTGTGACGGGGGTGCTGCTCGGCACCATGCTGGCCGCCGAGGCATTCGGGCTTCGTCAGCTGCTCGGCACGTCACTGGTGGTCGGCGGGGTGATCATCGCATCGCGCCAGCCCTCGATGCGGCGCTGAGCGAAGGTCGTACCCAGCTCGCCGCGAAGCTCGGGGTGCTCGGTCCAGAATCGCGCGGCGGTGTAGATCAGCCACGCATGGCTCTGATAGCCGTAGATGATGATGTCGTTGACCATCGACTCAGCGGTGTGCTCTCTCGGCACGAGCACCAGCGTCGCCGAGAAGTCCCCGGTCTCCTTGTCGAGCGGCTTGCCCTGCGCCTCAACCCGCGCAATTGTCTCCCACGGCCAGATGTCGACCTCATCGAGGTAGTAGCGAACGATCCCGTGCCGGCCGAGCGACAGGCCGATGTGGCGATGGCCCCACGTCGCGTTGCGCAGGGACTGCGCGATCGCGATGATGCCAGCCAATGCGAGCACGAGCGCGACGAGCAGTAGCGGCACCAGCAGCAGCCACCACCAGTGCGCCTCGCCGCCGTCACGCACGACGAGAACGGCCGTCCAGCTCAGCGAGGCTGACGAGAGCAGTCCCGCGGTCGCGAAGCAGATGGTCGTCCACCGACCTGGTCCCGCATCGCGAAAGAAGTGCACCCACGGTCAGGTGGGCGCACGGTTGCCCGCGTGAGCACGATGGCGTTGATGAGGTGCGGCAGGCCGCGCTCGGTGCCCGCGCGCTGATAGCTGACGCCGAGCGCGGCGACGATGCCGCCGAAGAGCGAGGCATAGAGGATCGCGCTGCCGACGTCGTTCTCGAGGTTCGCCACAGCCATGGCGACCGCAAGCGCGACCGCGATCAGCGACCAGACCACCACCGGCCAGCGTCGCGTGAGCTGGGTCTCGTGTAGCTGCCAGTCGTCGGGAAGCGAGTACGGCAGAGCGCTCATGAGCCCTAGGCTACCGAGCGTGTCCGTGCTCGCCATCGCCTACCCGGCTTTCGCCCTGCTGCTCGTTGCACTCACGGTGTTCGGCATCGTGCGAGCGTGGGCGCGCACCCCGCTCCGACGCGCTGCGGCGGCAGTCCCCCTGGGCGCCTGGCTGGTCGCGCTGCTCTTCATGACGATGCGCCCCGCGGGGAGCGCGGTGCGGCTCAATCTCGTGCCTGACCTGGGCGGCGCCGACTTCTCTGCCTTCGACACGCTCGCCAACGTGGCCGTCTTTCTGCCGCTGGGGCTGATTCTCGCTGCGGCGGGCTGGAGGGCACTGCCCGCGATTGGCCTCGGCGTTGCGGTCTCGCTCTGCGTCGAGGCAGCTCAGTACATCGTTGATGTCGGGCGCGCCGCCGACATCAACGATGCGATCACAAACACCGCTGGCACCGCCCTCGGCTGGGCTATCGCGTGGGCGATCCGAGCCGGTAGAAGAGAAAAGGCACCGCAGAGAGCACGCAGCTGACCGCCGGCACGATGGTGATCGACAGAAAGATCGTGTTCTGCATGGCCGGGGTGACGACGACGCCGTTCTCGTAGCCCGTGATGACCACGAACACGCCGAACACGAGCACCGCAAGAGCGTTCATGATCTTCGAGACGAAGGTGAGGGTCGCGAACGAGATTCCGTCGTTGCGAACGCCGAGGCGCATCTCGGCGTCGTCCACCGCATCCGCGATCATCGTCGCCTGCACCACGAGAAAGATGCCGAGCGTCAGACCGGTCAGGAAGATGAAGACGAGGATGACCACAAGGTTCTCGAAGCCCGCGAGGTACATGCCGGTGTACAGCACCGCCGCCACGAGGGAGCTGCCGACGATGAGCGTGCGGCCGCTGAAGGCTCTGAGCAGCAGGGGTGTCGCGAACGACGAGACCACCATGCCGACGATGATCGCCGCACCGACGAGGGTGAAGGTGCCCTCGTCGCCGTAGGCCAGCACGACGAAGACGGCGCCGCCGGCCTGCACGATGAAGCGGCCGAAGCCGAGCACGGAGCCGAGCAGCACCATCAGCAGCGGGGTGTTCCTCAGCAGGGTTGAGAACAGCTGCCGCAGGGTGAGCCCGGTGCTGGCAGCCGTGGTCTCGCGCTCTCGGGTGAAGAAGAAGGCCAGGAGAAAGACGCCCATGCCGAGCACCGAGGTGATAAAGACCGCGAGCGACCACCCCTGGCTCGTCGTCTCGGGGCCGAAGCTCAGCAGCTTGGCCAGCCAGGGCATCCCGAGTGTCGAGAGGACGAGGGCGATCGCTCCGATGGCACGCACCGACGCGATGACC
>JBIIAR010000292.1:0-3278 GCA_044239765.1 Microbacteriaceae bacterium | reverse complement strand
CCGCCGCGGGCCGGAATGACGGCGACGACAGTCATGCGGCCACCAGCGACGGGAGCTCTTCGATGGTGGAGCCGCTGCCGAGAAGGATGATGCGCAGCGTCTCGACCGCGCTCGAGGGCAGGCTCAGCACAGTGACCTCGCGGGCTCCGGCGAGCACCAGCTCGATGGGCAGGCCGAGGCTGACAACCTCGATGCCCTCGAGGGCGGCGATGCGCTGCAGCACCGAGAGAGTCTCGCGGCGGTGGGGAAAGTAGCTGGCGGGTGCGAGAGCGGCGATCTGCGCGACGTAGTCGTTCTCGTCGAGAAGGCCGTCGACGACGGACGCCGACCCGAGAACCACGCGCGCCGGCGCCTCGGCGGTCAGACCGCGCGATCGCAGCCAGCGGAACCGGTTCGGGGTGCGTGCCGCAAGGTCGAGTGCGTAGTAGCTGAACAGCTCGAGTGCGCCCGTGTGGTGCAGGTGCCGCAGCCGGGACGACGCGAGCTCTGCGAGTGCGCGGGCCGGCGCGGCGTCCGTGACGCGGCTGAGGTTCGCCGAGGCGTCGAGCACGGCTGGCAGCCGAAGCGTCATGGTGCCGTCGTCGACGACGGTGAGCCGGTGGGGCGTGCGCAGGGCAAGCGCGCTACGCGCCATTCCCGAGAACGCGTCGCCGATCACCCAGTGGTCAGAGCTGAAGGCGGGCAGCGGGCGAGCGCCCTCGATCACCACGCCGTCGGGCAGTCCGATCTCTCGCAGTCGGGCTGCCGTCGCGGCAAGCTGCACGGCCCCGGAGCGCGGCACGATTCGCAGCGCCTCGTTGCGGGAGAAGGCCCATTCGACGGCGCACAGCAGCTGCAGGGGCGACTCCACCCACGCGCTCGCAATGCCAGACATACTCCCGACGGTAGGAACGTCGCATGGCGCGTGGGCAGGCTTAAAGGTGAACGCCAGTTGTCGTTTGCATGACTTGTGGGATTGCAACGCTGGAGGAGTTCGACAAGCCCGCCGCAGAATCGCGACAGTAGAGTAAAGCCGTGACTGACAAAGCTGCTGCTGCCTCTGATGGGCACAACATGTACACGACGGCCGGCCGTATCCTGGATCTCAAGGACCGCTATCACGAGGCCGTGACCGCGAGTGGCGAGGCCGCGATCGAGAAGCAGCACTCCAAGGGCAAGAAGACGGCCCGCGAGCGCATCGAGCAGCTGCTCGACCACGGGTCGTTCGTCGAGCTCGACGAGTTCGTTCGGCACCGCACCCACGCCTTCGGCATGGAGAAGAAGCGCCCCTACGGCGACGCGGTCGTCACCGGGCTCGGCACCATCCACGGCCGTCAGGTCGCTGTCTACTCGCAGGACTTCACCATCTTCGGCGGCTCGCTCGGCGAGGTCGCCGGCGAGAAGATCATCAAGGTCATGGACCACGCCATCAAGACCGGCGTTCCCATCATCGGCATGCTCGACTCCGGTGGAGCCCGCATCCAGGAGGGCGTCGTCGCCCTTGGCAAGTACGGCGAGATCTTTCGCCGCAACACGCAGGCCTCTGGCGTTATCCCGCAGATCTCGATCATCATGGGCCCGGCCGCCGGTGGCGCCGTCTACTCCCCCGCTCTCACCGACTTCGTCATCATGGTCGACAAGACCAGCCAGATGTTCGTCACCGGCCCCGACGTCATCAAGACCGTCACCGGTGAGGACGTCGGCATGGAAGAGCTCGGCGGTGCACTGACGCACAACTCGATCTCGGGTGTCTCGCACTACCTCGCGAGCGATGAGGATGACGCCCTCGACTACGCGCGCGGCCTGATCAGCTTCCTCCCCGACAACAACCTCGCCGAGCTGCCGGTCTACGAGAGCAGCGTGGAGCTCGAGATCACCGACGAGGACCGCCAGCTCAACACGATCATCCCCGACAGCCCGAACCAGCCCTACGACGTCAAGACCGTCATCGAGCACATCGTCGACAACGGCGACTTTCTCGAGGTGCAGCCGCTGTTCGCACCGAACATCGTCATCGGCTTCGGCCGCGTCGAGGGCAGCTCGGTCGGAATCATCGCCAACCAGCCGCAGGCCATGGCCGGAACCCTCAACATCGAGGCCGGAGAGAAGTCGGCGCGCTTCGTGCGCTTCTGCGACGCCTTCAACATCCCGATCCTCACCCTGGTGGATGTTCCCGGCTACCTTCCCGGAACCGACCAGGAGTGGACGGGCGTCATCCGTCGCGGCGCCAAGCTGCTCTACGCCTACGCCGAGGCGACGGTGCCGCTCGTCACCGTCATCACCCGCAAGGCCTACGGCGGCGCCTACATCGTCATGGGCTCCAAGCAGCTGGGCGCTGACCTCAACTACGCGTGGCCAACCGCTGAGATCGCCGTCATGGGCGGCCAGGGCGCGGTGAACATCCTCTACCGCGGCGAGATCAAGGCCGCGGAGGACGCCGGCGAGGATGTCGCCGCCGTGCGCACACGACTCGCCAACGAGTACACCTACAACGTCGCGAGCCCGTTCCTGGCGGCCGAGCGGGGCGAGCTGGACGGCATCATCGAGCCGGCCGCCACCCGCGTGGTCGTCATCAAGGCGCTGCGCGCGCTGAAGACGAAGCGCGCGACGGTGCCGCCCAAGAAGCACGGGAACATCCCGCTGTGAGCTCGTCCGAGCAGAGCGCGCCGGACATCCAGATCATCGGCGGCTCGCCGACCCCCGAAGAGGTCGCCGCCGTCACTGCGGTGCTGCAGGCCAGCCTCGCCGAGCTGGCGGCAGAGCAGGAGCTGCTCGACGCCAGCGGTCCCTCCGCGTGGCAGCGCAGTCAGCGTCAGCTGCGCGTTGCCCTGCAGCCCGGTCGCGGGGCCTGGCGCAGCTTCTCGGGCTGACAGTTCGTCCGTCGACATTGTGAGGGTTCACAATGGATTCCGTTGCGCTTCGAGCCATCGGGAGCGGGATTCGTCGGCAATCGGCAGAACTCCGGTGGAAGCGGTTGCGGGGTGTCCTCTATTTTCGGCAGTTTGTACCCCGGCTGCACCGGGGCACGCGACATGAGAAGGCCGGTAATCCGGCAAACTTTGGGTCATTAGGTCTCGAAATGTACCCGAATTGTCCCCCCATTGTCCCCCTAAATGACGACTGTACCCCGTTGCCTATGACGGCATTATTGAACGTGCTAGGTGTCTCTCTTCGAGTTACACCACCAACCATTGGCCGACTAGGGTAAGCGCGCCAATGATTTGGGGGCGAGTCAGGGCGATATTCGGGTTATAGCCCTGACTCGATTCTTAGCGAAGGGCCGGTTAAAAGAACCGGCC
>JBIIAR010000026.1:0-12767 GCA_044239765.1 Microbacteriaceae bacterium | reverse complement strand
GCGCGCCGCCCTCACCGGCGTCGGCCTCGCCCACGACCTCGATCAGCGGGTCGGATCCCACGGCGCCCACCTCAGCGGCGGAGAGCGCCAGCGACTCGCCGTCGCCCGCGCCCTGCTCACGCGCGCGGATGTCGTGCTGCTCGACGAGCCGACGGCCCACCTCGACGCCGAGGCGGCCTCCGATCTCATGCGCGACCTGCGCGAGGCTCTGGCTGATCGCATCGTGCTGCTCGTGACGCACCATGCAGACGAGGCGCGGCCCGGCGACATCCGGGTGCGGCTCGGCGCGGTCCCCATCCTCGTTTGAGAGGATGGGCGCATGAGCACCCACGTGATCGTTCTGCCCGGCGGCGGTTACCAGCGGCACGCTGATCACGAGGGTGAGCCGGTCGCCGCCTGGCTGCGCACCCTCGGCCTCGAGGCGAGCGTCTATGAGTACCCCGTGAAGACCAGGCACCCTGGCGTCGTCGATGCCGTGGCCAATTCGGTATTTCGAATTCGGGAACAGGGTGCATCCAAAGTTGGTCTTCTGGGCTTCTCCGCGGGCGGTCATGCCGCTGGACACACAGCGCTGACCGTGCCGGGCGTGGACTTCGCGATTCTCGGCTACCCGGTGGTGTCGATGCTCACTGAAACGCACCGCGCGAGTCGGGTGACGCTCATCGGCGCGCACGCAACGCCGCAGGAGAGGGCCGCCGTCTCACTCGAGATGCTGGTCACCGCATCCGCACCGCCGTTCTTCGTCTGGCACACGGCCGACGACGCCGCCGTGCCGGTCGAGCACGCCTACCTGCTCGCGCAGGCGCTGCACGAGAACGGCGTCAAGCACGCGCTGCACGTCTTTCAGCACGGCCGGCACGGTCTCGGGCTGGCCGAGGGCACCGGCGCCGAGGCCTGGACGGCCCTGTGCGCCCTGTGGATCGCCGAGAACGGCTTCTAGGCCACAGGCCCGAGCAGGTTGCTCGCCACCGTGCTGTGCACCGACTCGGTGTCACTCGGGTGGTAGATGCCGGCGAGCACGTCGCGCTGCAGGCGGGCCAGCTCGCTTGAGGCGCGGTACGCGCCGCCACCACCGACGCGCATGGCCTGATCGACGACGTAGCGCGCCGCCTCGGTTGAGCGGTGCTTGAGACCCGTCAGCTTGCGAAACCAGTCGGCGCCGTGGTTGACGACGGCGTCGACGTCTGCAGCGAGGGTCTCGATCTGCGGGCCGAGCGCGTCGACGGCGAGCGCGGCATCGGCCACACGCCAGCGAATGTCCGGGTCCTGCGAGTACGCGGCACCGTCGTTCTTCAAGCTGGTGCGGCGGTGCGCGGCCTCGACGGAGAGCTCGAGTGCCCGATCCGCAATTCCGGCGTAGACGGATGCGATGAGAACCAGAAAGTTCGCGAATATGCCGAAGACGAAGGGGTCTGCACTCGGTCCGACGGGGAGCTTGCGCGATACGCGCTGCGCCGCAACCACGGCGCCGTCAAGCACCGTGGTGTGGCTCTGCGTGCCCCGCATGCCCAGCGTGTCCCAGTCGTCGAGGGACCGCCAGCCGGGGGTCTCCCTGGTGATGAAGCCGTGCACGAGCTCGTCGCCCTGCCGCCCGAAGATGCCGAGGCGAGTCCACGCGGGTGAGAGCGACGTGAAGATCTTCGTGCCCGTGAAGCTGTAACCACCCTCGACGGTTTCTACCTTCGTCAGCGAGTCGAACAGCACAAGGTCGTTGCCGGGCTCGCTGTTGCCGAAGGCGAAGAGCTCTCCCTTGCCGGCGTCGTCGAGCACCCAGTCGAGGCTGTGGTCGCCGCGCTCTGACAGCACCCGTGCGACGCCAACCCACACCAGGTGCATGTTGATGCCCAGCGCCGTCGCGGGAGCGTAAGCGGCGAGCAGGCGCTGATCGCGCGCTATCTCGAGCAGGCTGCGCGGCGCGAGATACCCCGCGTCGCGCAGCTCAGCGAGGTCTTCCGCGAAGAACGCGTTGTCGCGGTCATAGCCCGCTGCACGGGATCGGATGCGGTCGAGAAGCTCTGCAGAGACTGTCATGTCTCAAGGCTACGGCGATCGGTTTGCTGTTTTTTTGGTGTACAGACCGTTCTGGGGTAGACAGGCTCGGTTTTAAGTGACACCGTGTTTCACAAGCAACACACCATGCAGGGGGTGAGAAGAATGGACAGTGCATCGCAGCACAGCCCGAAGCGGCTGCTTCGCGCGCTGATTGCCGGTGGAATCCTCGCTACGGCGTGGGTCGCCATCGACGCGATCACCCACTCCGAGCCGGCTGCCGCAGCTCAGAGCATCGACATTCTTCCCATCGGCGGTGGATCCAGTGGCGGTGTCGTTGGCGGCCTTCTCGGCTCCACGACAGGCGTTGTCACCAGCGTTGTTACCACCGTTACCGCACCCGTCACGCCGGTTGTCACTCAGGTTGTGAACCCCGTCGTCACCACGGTTGTCACGCCGGTAACGACTCCGGTGATCACCGCGGTTGTCACGCCGGTCGCCCCCATCGTCACCGGGATCAGCACCCCGGTGGGGCAGATCGTGACCTCCGTCACACAGCCGCTCAACCCGATTCTCACCCCGATCGTCACCCCAATTCAGGCCGGAGTCGGCAACGTCGCCGGGCCGATCCTGGGATCGGTCGCAACCATCGTTGCGCCCATCGGCACCAACATCCTGCTGCCGCTGGCCCCCTCCGTTGAGGCCGTGGCCAACCCGCTCAGCCCGCTCACCGAGGGCCTGCAGCCCATCATCGACCCGCTGGCGCCGGTTGTCGGATCTGCGCTTCAGCCGCTCATGCCGGTGCTTGAGCAGCTCACCGCGGTCGATCTGGCCGCCGAGCTTGCCGTTGCCGTGCCGACCACGGTACCCAACGGCACGATCCTCGCCGCAGGCGGCGCGGTCATCCTTGGTGCTGTTCTCGCCGCACTCGTCACCCCGCTTCTCCCGGCCCCCTCGCACGGCGGCCCCCTCAACGCCCCCCTCGCGCCGGCAGCGCCGACGGGGTCGAATGGCTCGTCTTCCGTAACTCTCTACGGCGAGCTGAACTCCGGTGTTCCTGCCGGAATCGGTGCCTGTGGCACCAATGGAGCCGACGTCGACGACCTTCCGTCGTCCCCGACGTTCGCCTCCGACACCACTCCTGACTGAGTGAGCTGCTACCGCCCCAGCGCTTCATAGAAGCCCGGCGGCACGCAGCGGTATCCCCAGGGCTCTGTGCCCCGTGGGCTCACATCACTCAATCACTTAGGAGCAAGACCATGAACAAGAACACCACGCGCGTCCTCGCGGTCGCCGTGCTGACCGGTGGCTTCACGATTTTCGGAGCCACGGCTGCAAATGCAATCGACCTTCCCGACCTGGGGGGCAGCGGATCCGGAGGCCTGCTGGGCAACGGCGGACTGCTCGGCACCGGCATCGACCTCGGCGGCACCACCGCCCCGACGCCACCGCCGGCCACGCCGCCGACCACCGACCACGGCCTGCTGGGCGGCGGCGGCCTGCTCGGCACCGGCATCGACCTCGGTGGCTCGACCAGCGAGGGTGGCAGCATCCTCGACGACCTCGACGTCAGCCTTCCGGTCGACGTCAACGGCCTCAACCTGCAGGTGCTTCCCACCGGCGAGCACGGCCTTTCGCTCGGTGACGGCCTGCTGGTCGACACCGGCGCCACGAACGCCGACATTCTGTCGGAGCTCGGCATCGACACGAGCGGACTGCTCGGAGACCACGCCGTGCAGAACGCCGTTGTCGGTGTTCCGCTCGACATCTCGAACACCTGGGTCTCGATCCTCGGCAACGAGCCGAGCGGCATTGTCGTCGTTCCGAACGTGGTTGGCGGTGTCACGGCCGAGCTTGACGGCATCATCGACGGGGTCATCGATGTCCCTATCGACATCTCGTGCACCTCGGTGACGGTCCTGTCGGACTACGAGAACGAGTGCGCGGGAACCACTCCCGGCGACGACAACGGTGGCCTTCTCGGGGGCGACCTCCTGGGCGGCGATCTGCTCGGCGGCGATCTGCTGGGTGGCGACGTCCTCGACGGTGACCTGATCGATCTCGACGGCGACGTTCCTGTCACCGTTGACGACCTGACGCTCAACGTGCTCGACGGCGATGTGCTCGGCGACGGCCTGGCGCTCGGTGACGACGGAATCCTCGTCGACCTCGGCGACGACGTCACCGACGTCGGTGCCGACCTCGGCCTCGGCGACCTCCTCGGTGTGGTTGCCGGTGCTCCGATCGACCTCTCGGGTGCCTGGATCTCCGTGCTCGGCGAAGACCCCAACGGCATCGTCATCGTGCCCGACCTGACCATCGACCTGTCGTTGATCACGGGCGGACTCATCTCGAGCGAGATCCTCGCCCCGATCACCCTGGACTGCGTCACGATCACGATCCTCTCGGACTACGAGCGTGACTGTGGCACCAGCGTCATCGAGGAGGAGCCGGTCGACCCGGAGGACCCGACCGACCCGACCGACCCGACGGACCCGGAGCTGCCGGTTGAGCCGGAGACGCCGATCCTGACGCCCGTGCCGGGTGGTGAGAACGGTGCCGACAACAACGGAGGAAACGACGGCACCGAGGGGATCACCGACCCGTGCGCCGTCGTTCCGGCCAGCGCCACCACCGGACTCGCTGTCGAGTCCGAGCCGACCAACGTCGCCTTCTTCGGTGCAGCCGCTCTCGCGGGTGCCCTCGCGGCGCTGGCCCTCATGCTGATCGGCCGTCGTCTCGGCCGCCAGCAGCAGTAGCAACCACTGAACGCCGGGGTGGCCCATCGGGGGCTGGGCCACCCCGGCATCACACGGCCGTGGCTATCGCGTCGGCGATGAGCGTCGCTCCGAGAGGGGTCGGATGCACACCGTCTGCCGCGAGGGCCGCGGCTCCATGAACCCCGGCAGCGAGAGTGAGGATGCTGTGAAGAGGCACGAAGGCCGCCGCGAATCGCGCGGCCACATCCGCCACGATCGCCCGCTTGGGGCCGAGGTCGACGCCCCACTCGCGCTGCTCAGCCGTCACCGGCAGTACGAAGGGCTCGACGATCACAAGCCGCTGCACCGAGACGGTCTCGAGCATGGCGACGTAGTCACTCTCGAACTGCTCGGCCGTGGTCACCTGGCCGCTGTCATATCGGCGCCAGGTGTCGTTGATGCCGACGAAGACCGACAGGGTCTGCGGGTGGTGGGCGAGCACGTCCTCGCTCCAGCGGGCGCGCAGGTCACGCACCCGATCGCCGCCGATACCGGTGTTGAGCACCCGACGCTGGTCACCCGTTGCCGCGAGGCGATCGGCGATCAGCCGCACGTATCCGAAGCCCAGCCCGCCCGGGTCGTCGCGACGACCCCCGGCGGTGATGCTGTCACCCGTGAAGAGCAGGAGCGGAGTCATGACGACCTTTCAGCAGCGTGAACACCAGAAGCCCGACCACCGCGAGGGTGATGGCCGACACCGTGGCGGCTACGCCGATCTGTGGGGCGAGCAGAGGCAGCGCGAGAACGACGACCGCCGTCAGAACGGTCGCCACCGCGCCGACGGCAGCGCGGACGACGAGCGACGACGCTTCGAGGTCGTCTACCGACGACTGCACGGCACCTTCTGACGCGCTCATGGCAGCAGCTCGCCGATAGCCCGCACGCCGATCTCGACCTCGGCGAAGCTCGTCGAGAGAGGGGACAGACCGAGACGGATGCCGCTGGGCCGCCGAAAGTCGGGAATCACACCCCGGGCCCACAGCTGCGGCACCAGCTCGGCGAAGCGCGGGTGCTCGATCGTCACGTGACTGCCTCTCTGTGACGGGTCACGAGGCGTCGAAACCTCGACCGGCAGCTCGTCGACAAGCTCGAGGGCATACGACGTGAGGGCGATGGACTTGGCGCGCACGGCATCGAGGCCGACCCGCTCGATGAGGGCGACCATGTCGCGCATCGGCAGCATCCCGATCACCGGCGGTGTGCCACTGAGAAAGCGGCGGATGCCGTCGGCCGGCTCGTAGCCCTGCCCCATCTCGAAGGGACGCTGCGAGCCGAGCCACCCCTGGATCGGCTGCCGCAGCTGGTGGTGGCGTGACGCGACATAGGCGAAGGCCGGAGCGCCCGGTCCACCGTTGAGGTACTTGTAGCTGCAGCCGACGGCCAGGTCGACGTTCCACGCATCCAGCTCGGTGGGGATCACCCCGGCGGAGTGGCAGAGGTCCCACAGCACGAGCGCGCCGGCCTCGTGCACGGCTGCCGTGATGCCCGCCATGTCGGCGAGAAAGCCCGAGCGGTACGACACGTGGCTGAGCACGACAAGCGCGGTCTGCGGGCCGAGCGGGATGCGGTCGACGGTGACATCGCCCGCCTCGATCCACCGCAGGGTGAGCCCGAGCTCGTCGGCGATGCCCTCGAGCACGTAGCGGTCGGTCGGAAAGTTGTCGCGGTCGATGACGATCTCGGTGCGGTCACCGCGCTCGGTCAGCGCAGCCCGCACCAGCTTGTAGAGCAGCACCGTCGTCGAGTCGCCGATCGTGGTCTGCCCGGCTGCGGCGCCGAGCACCACACGGCCGAGGTCGTCGCCGATGGCCTGGGCCCGCTGCATCCAGCCTTCATCCCAGCCGCGGATGAGACGGCCACCCCACTGCTCGGTCATGAAGGCGCTGACCCGCTCGACGCTGGCTTTGAGCGGTCGGCCGAGCGAGTTGCCGTCGAGGTAGGCGACAACGTCGGGCGCGCTGACGAACAGGTCGCGGTACTCGGCGAGGGGGTCGTGCGCGTCCATCAGACCGCCCCGACCTGCCGCCGCACCTCGTCGATCGTGCGCATGAGCGCGATCGAGTCGTCGAGGGAGTGCACGGGCGACTCGGTCAGCCCGTCGGTCACGTACTGCGCGAGGGCGACCGCCTGCCAGGCGAGGCCGTCGCGACCGACCAGCCCGGACTCGTCGCGGTAGACCTGCTCCCCCTCGCCGGTCACGAGGGTGAAGCTGGCGGGCATGACGAAGTTCGAATCGAAGCGGATGCTTCCTGCTGTGCCATAGACGGCCGCCAGCACCGGGGTGTCGGCCACGATGCTCGTGGTGACGGCCGCGAGTGCACCGCTCGCGCTCTCGATCGCGACCACCGTGTCGGAGTCGACACCGGTCGGCGCGAGGTTTCCCGACGCCTGAATGCGCGTCGGCTCCCCGAGCACGAACTGCGAGAACCACAGGCTGTAGACGCCGGCGTCGAGCATTGCGCCGCCTCCCAGAGCCGGATCGAAGCCGCGGCTCGCCGGGTCGAAGGGCCAGCGCCAGCCGAGCACCGCGGTGACGAGGGTGACGTCGCCGATGGTGCCCTGCGCGAGCAGCTGGGCCACCACATCCGTCTGCGGAAGGTAGCGGGACCACATGGCCTCCATCGCGAAGACGCCAGCCGCGCGGGCTGCGGCGGCGATCTCTGCGGCCTGCTGAGCGGTGAGTGCGATCGGCTTCTCGATGAGCACGTGCTTGCCCGCGGCGATCGCGAGCAGGGCAAGGGTGCGGTGCTCGCTGTGCGGCGAGGCGATGTAGACGACGTCGACATCCGGGTCGTTGACGACCGCCTGGTACGAGCCCGAACGCGGGATGCCGTGGGTCACCGCGAAGGCCGAGGCACGGTCCGCGGAGCGCGAGCCCACCACCACGACGCGCTGGTCGGTGTTCGCGTGCAGGGTCGTGACGAAGTCGTTGGCGATCTCACCGGGAGCGAGAACGCCCCAGCGCAGCACCGGCCCGCCGCGCAGCGGGGCGACGCGCGACACTGGGAGGCTCATTTGATGGTCGCCTTGAGCGCGGTGACGATTGCCGGCGAGATCTCCATGCCGTGCTCGGAGCCCGGGTTGAGAGCAATGCCGATGCCCTCGGTGCTGCCGCGCACGATATCGAGACCGCTCATCTCGGCGAAGACGTGATCGGTCGCGGCACCGAGCATGGCGGCAATGCGCTCGGTCGAGCTGAAGACGCAGAGAAAGCCGGTCGCACCGTTGGAGATGACGAGCGGCTGAAAGCCCTCGAGCTTTGCCCCTCCGGGAACACTGGCCAGGATCACCCGGCCGTTCATGAAGGCCCCCAGCGCGGGGCGCATATCGGTGCCGGGGGTGTGGGCGACAGCGAGCGCCTGCTCAAGAGGTGTGGGGTCTGCCATGCACCGAGCCTACGGGCGGCCCGCTACCCTTGGGGCGCATGACCGACTCGATCCGCTGGCACCGCTATGACACCGCCAAGGCGAAGGCGATTCTCGGCGGCGCGACAATCCGCACGGCCATCACCGCAACGGGAACCGTCGTTGGGGTCGCCCTCATGGTCTACGGCCTCGTCAACCTTCGGCAGATCGGCCTGTTCTTTCTCGGCTTCCTGTTCTTCGTCTGCTTCGGCATCTTCCTGCTGATCTTCCGCAACGCGCAGGTGACCTCGCGGCAGAGCTTCGGGAGGCTCACCGGCAATCTGGTGGGATTCGACGAGCGGGGAATCCACCTCGAGCCGATCATGCTGCCCTGGGAGGGCATCGCCCGCATCGCCACTGTCGATCGTGCACGCGAGGTGTACGAGGCCTCAACCCCCACGCGCATGTTCGGCACCTACCGTCTCGCCAACGCCCTCGCCTTCACCGCCGGGCAGGGGCAGGTCAGCGTCTCGATCATCGTGACCCACGGCCACGCAGCCCGCGCCGCGCTGAGCCAGCGCGACCGCAGCTTTATCGGCGTTCCGAAGAAGAGCGCGCTGCCAGAACCGCTGCGCGGGCACCTGATCTTCATGCCCGACGTCGTCATGGACGCGGGCGAGGTCGAGCTGCTGCTCATGGCACTGCAGTCGGGCGCCGAGTCGCGCGGCATACCCTTCTACAGAACCGACAGCGTCACCGACTTCACGACGAAGAACTATGCCGCGATGGGCATCACCCTGTGAGGTCCTAGCGCCGCAGCTCCTGCAGCACCTCGCCGAGCTGCTGCACGGCGAAGTCGAGGTCCTGCTCGCTTGCGACGATGGGCGGCGCGAAGCGAATGGTCGATCCGTGCGTGTCCTTGACGAGCACGCCGCGGGTCATCAGCCGCTCGCACACCTCGCGACCGGTGGCCAGGTCGGGGTCGATGTCGACGCCCACCCAGAGCCCGGCGCCGCGCACGGCGACGACGCCCGTGCCCACAAGGGCGCGGATGCCGCGCTGCAGTCGCTCCCCCAGCATCCGTGCCCGAGACTGCATCTCTCCGGTCGCGAGCAGACGCACCACGGCGAGCCCGACGGCCGCGGCCAGCGGGTTGCCGCCGAAAGTAGAGCCGTGCTCGCCGGCGTGCAGCACCCCGATGACGTCCTTGTTGCCGACGACCGCGCTGACGGGAACGATGCCTCCGCCGAGCGCCTTGCCGAGCAGGTAGAGGTCGGGCACGACCCCCGAGTTCTCGCACTCGAAGGTTGCGCCGGTGCGGCCGAGTCCCGACTGGATCTCGTCGGCGATGAACAGCACGTTGTGGGCACTGGTGATGCGGCGCACGGCCCGCAGGTACTCAGCGGGCGGGATGATGATGCCGGCCTCGCCCTGAATGGGCTCGATGAGCACGGCGACGGTGGTGTCGTCGATGGCCGCCTCGAGGGCGGCGGAGTCACCGTAGGGAACGCTGACGAAGCCGGGGGTGTACGGTCCGAAGTCCTTGCGGGCGTCCGGGTCGTTCGAGAAGCTGATGATCGTGGTCGTGCGGCCGTGGAAGTTGCCGTCCATGACGATGATCGTCGCCTTGCCCTCTGGCACGCCCTTGACCCGGTAGCCCCAGGCGCGGGCGAGCTTGATGCCCGACTCCACGGCCTCGGCGCCGGTGTTCATCGGCAGCACCATGTCTTTGCCGGCGAGCGCGGCGAGCTCTGCCGCGAAGGGGCCGAGCTGGTCGTTGTGGAAGGCGCGGCTCGTCAGCGTCACGCGATCGAGCTGGGCCTTGGCGGCGTCGATCAGCGGCTTGTAGCCGTGGCCGAAGTTGACCGCGCTGTAGGCGGCGAGGCAGTCGAGGTAGCGCTTGCCCTCGACATCGGTGACCCAGGCGCCCTCGGCCGTCGCGACGACGACGGGCAGCGGGTGGTAGTTGTGGGCGAGGTGGGCCTCTTCGACCTCGATGGCCTTGTGGGTCGAGCTTGTCGAGACCAGGTCGCTCATCGGCGCAGCTCCAGGGTGCAGCACTTCACTCCGCCGCCGCCGAGCAGCAGCTCGCTGAGATCGACGCCGATGGGGTTGTAGCCACGCTCACGCAGCTGGCGCTCGAAGTCCTTCGCGCGCGACGCGATCACCACGTTGTAGCCGTCAGAGTACGAGTTCAGGCCGAGCACGGCGGCGTCCTCCTCGGTGGCAAGGATCGCCTCCGGGTAGAGGGCGCGCAGCTTCACGAGCGACTCCGCGTCGAAGGCGCTCTCGAGGTAGGCGATGTTGGTGTCGTCCAGCACGGCGATGGCGGTGTCCAGGTGGTAGAAGCTCGGGTTGACCAGGTTGAGCGTGACGACCTCACGGTTGTAGATCGACGCGATCTCCTCGTGGCTGTTGGAGGCGCTGCGAAAACCGGTGCCCGCGAGGATGCGGTTGCCGACGAGCAGAAAGTCGCCCTCGCCCTCATTGACGTTCTCAGGCACGCGCACGTCGAAGCCTGCCTCGCGAAACCAGTCCATGTAGGCCGGGCCCTCGGGCTGGCGCTCGGGGTAGGTGAAGCTGGCGCCGTAGGCGATGTTGTCGATGACGAAGCCGCCGTTGGCCGCGTAGACCATGTCGGGCAGACCCTCGATCGGGTCGATCAGCTGCACGTCGAAGCCGAGGTCGAGGTAGGTGCGGTACAGCTCCTCCCACTGGCTGACCGCAAGGGCGGTGTCGGTCGGCAGCTGCGGGTCCATCCACGGGTTGATGCGGTAGACGACGGTGAAGTAGTTGGGACGGCACATGAGAACGGTGCGCTTGGTCGCGATTCTCGCGGGCGCAGCAGAAGAGGGGGTCGTCAGAGTCATGAATCCAGTGTCACACGCACTATCTGGCACTGTCTCGCCACGCTGCGCACCATTCAAGCGTCGGATGCTGGGCCAGCACAACAATTCGCCATACACTCCCCTGATGGACAGTCTCGACTACGGAATCATCGATCGCCTTCGGCTCAACGCCCGTGCCGGCTACGGCGACATCGGCGAGGTCATCGGTCTCTCTGCCTCTGCGGTGAAGCGGCGCGTCGACCGCCTGGTGGCCGACGGCGTCATTCGCAACTTCACCATCCAGGTCGACCCCGCGGTCGACGGACTGTCGACCGAGGCCTATGTCGAGCTCTTCTGCCGCGGCACCGTCGCCCCCGACGAGCTGAAGCGCATGCTCAGCGGTATTCCCGAGGTCGTCGACGCGGGAACGGTCACCGGCTCCGCCGACGCGATCGTGCACATGCGCAGCCGCGACATCCCCTCGCTCGAGCTCGCGCTCGAGCGCGTGCGGCTCGCACCCAATGTGGACCACACGCGCTCGGCGATTGTGCTGTCGCGGCTCATTCACCGCACCCAGGACTAGGCGGCGACCTCCCTCTCTGCCTCGACGAGGTACTGCGCGTAGGCCGTGAGGGTGAGGAAGGTCGGGAACTCGTCCTCGAGGGTCACGGTGTGAAAGATCGCCGCGGCGTCCTCGAAGCGATTGCCTGCCGGGCTGCCGAGCTCCATCAGCACGCTGGCGAGTTCACGCTCAACGTGGCTGCGCGTGATGAGCGTGCCCTCGGCTGTCGTGACCCGCTGGTGGATCCACTGCCACAGCTGGCCGCGTGAGATCTCGGCCGTTGCGGCGTCTTCCATGAGGTTGTCGAGGGCGGCTGCTCCGACTCCGCGTAGCCAGCTCTCGATGTAGCGCACCGCGATCGAGACGTTGGCGCGCACGCCGGCATCCGTCACGAGCGCGTCGATCCGCAGGTCGAGCAGATCGGCGGCGGTGACGTGCACATCGTCACGCAGGCGCTCGACCTGGTTCGGCCTGTCGCCGAGCACAGCGTCGAACTCCGCGCGAGCCGTCGCCACGAGGTCAGGGTGGGCGACCCAGGTTCCGTCGAATCCGTCTGCCGCCTCACGGCGCTTGTCTGCGGCAACCTGCTCCAGGGCCCTCTCGGTCACCGCCGGATCGCGGCGGTTCGGGATGAAGGCGCTCATACCGCCGATCGCGTGGGCGCCCCGCTTGTGGCAGGTGGCGACGAGCAGCTCGGTGTAGGCACGCATGAATGGAACTGTCATCGTGATCTTCGACCGGTCGGGAAGGATGAAGCGGCTGCCTCGCGATCGGAAGTTCTTGATGATGCTGAAGATGTAGTCCCATCGTCCGGCGTTGAGTCCAGCGCAGTGCTCGCGCAGCTCGTAGAGAATCTCCTCCATCTCGAAGGCGGCCGGGATCGTCTCGATGAGCACCGTCGCGCGGATGGCTCCGTGCTCGATGCCGAGGGCGTTCTCGGAGAAGGTGAAGATGTCGTCCCACAGGCGCGCTTCGAGGTGGTTCTCGATCTTCGCGATGTAGAAGTACGGGCCAACACCGGTGCGGATCAGCTCTGCGGCGTTGTGGAAGAAGTACAGCCCGAAGTCCACCAGTGACCCCGACGCCGGCGAGCGCTGCCCGGCACGGTCGGTGTAGCGCAGGTGCTTCTCGGCGAGGTGCCAGCCGCGCGGGCGCATGACGATCGTCGGGGTGGTCTCGCCAAGCTGGTAATGCTTGCCATCCTCACTGGTGAAGTCGATCTGGCGGCGAATCGCGTCGACCAGTGAGAGTTTCCCTCCGATGCTGTTCGGCCAGGTCGGGCTCG
>JBIIAR010000291.1:0-3334 GCA_044239765.1 Microbacteriaceae bacterium | reverse complement strand
AGGAGATTCACCTCCTCGCGATCATCGGCCTCGTGCTGCTGCTCTTCCACCTCGGCCTCGAGTTCGATGCGACAGCCTTCGCCAAGAACGCTCGATCGCTCATCGCCGCCGGCATCGTCTACATCGTCATCAACGTCGGCGCAGGCTTCGTTCTCGGCATGGTGCTCGGCTGGGGCGTCGCCGAGGCGCTCGTCATCGCCGGAATCACCGGCATCTCATCGTCGGCGATCGTCACGAAGCTGATGATCGAGCAGAAGCGCCTCTACGACGCCGAGGCCCCGCTGATTCTCGGCATCGTCGTCATCGAAGACGTCTTTCTCGCCCTCTACCTCGCCGTTCTCGGCGTGCTTATCAGCAACGACCCGAACATCTGGGCCTCGGTGCTGCGCTTCGCTATCTCGGTGGCATTTCTCACCGTGCTGTTCATCATCGCCCGCAAGGGCAGCCGGCTCATCAGCCGCATCGTCAACGAGAAGTCGGCAGAGCTCTTCGTCGTCGGACTGGTCGGACTCGCCCTGCTGCTGGCTGGTGCCGCGGAGGAGATCGGTGTCTCTGACGCGATCGGCGCCTTCATGGTCGGTCTCATCGTTGCGGGAACAGACGCGCGTCATCGCGCGGAGAAGACGATCACCCCGCTGCGCGACACCTTCGCCGCCGTGTTCTTCATCGGATTCGGGCTCACCCTCGATCCCGCGCGCTTCGGCGAGGTGCTCGTGCCCGTGCTCATCGCTGTGGCGATGGCGATCGTCACCAACCTCGTGGCGGGGCTCATCGCGGCTCGGCTGCAGGGGATGTCCGTCTTCTCTGGACTCGAGGTGGGGTTCATCCTGCTCAGCCGCGGCGAGTTCGCGCTCATTCTCGCCACCATCGCGACCGCTGCGGGTCTCGACGACCGCATCGCCCCCTTCGCGGGGCTGTACGTGCTGATCCTGGCGATCGTCGGTCCGCTGTGCGCGACCTTTGTGCCGCGCCTCTGGGCGGACCGCACCGAGCAGGCCGCAGTTGAGCAGGAGGACCTCGACCGGGTGTGACGGCTGAGGCGGGCAGAACGTTGGGTTGCCGGCTGATGCAGACGTCAGCACACTGAGACCATGGCCGACGACGCTGCGCCGATTGACTTCGTGACCGTGTACTCCGAGCACCTGCCTGCCATCAGCCGCTACCTGGCCCGCCGCGTCGAGCGCGACGCGGTGGAGGACCTCGCGGCTGACGTCTTCGCCCTCGCGTGGCGCAAGCGCGACGCGGTGACTCCCGGCGAGGAGCTGCCCTGGCTGTACCGCATCGCGGCCAACCTCGTCGCGAACCATCGGCGCAGGCAGGCGGCCTCTGCATCCTTCATCGCGTCCCTGCGACCGGCCGACTCAGCTCCAGCTGCGGACGACATCGTGATCGCCGACCAGTCACTCGCCACAGCCTGGAGGCAGCTCAGGGCGAAGGACCGCGAGGTGCTCGCCCTCGCCGTCTTCGAGGACCTGCCCGTGGCGACCATCGCCGCGGCTCTCGGGGTGAGCGCGAACGCGGTGAGCATCCGCCTGCACCGCGCCCGCAAGCAGCTTTCCGAGCTGATTTAAGAAAGATCGGATGCCGGGCCGACATAACCAGTACATGAACGCCAACAACGACGACATCTCCAACCGCCTCCGGGCCAGTCTCGGCGCGACCGAGGCACCCGCCCTCGGCGCCGACATCGTGACCGGTGCCGCCGAGCGTCCCGCTCCGCGCATCGTGCACCGTGGGCGCAACGCCGCAATCACCGGCGGCCTGACGCTCGTGGCCGCCGCTGCCGTCACCACCGCGCTGGTCGTGACCTCCCCGTTCCAGCAGGCGCCGCTCTTCACCGCCGCCAGCGGGGGCAGCACCCAGGAGATGAGCGCGAGCGCCGACTCCCGCCTCATGGTCTGGACGAACTACGAGTACGTGCCGGGCGACGGCCTGTCGACCGACTCGGGCAGCGGTCACGTCTACCAGCTGCAGCGCGTCGGCGAGCCCACCGAGATCGCGGCCGCTGTCGCGGCAGCGCTGGGGGTCGAGGGTGACGTGAGCGAGTCGACCTACTCGACTGACGAGTACCCGACCTACGTGGTCGGCCCGGAAGACGGCACAGCCCCCTCGGTGACCGTTGGCTGGTCTGGCACCGGCGACTGGTGGTACAACGACCCCGCGGCCTACCCGCAGACCTTCAGCTGCGACGCCGAGGGTGTCTGCGTCGACATTCCGGTGACCGAGAACCTGGCCCCCAGCGAGAGCGAGGCCCGCGGCATCGCCGCCGAGATCTTCGCGGCGACCGGCTTCGACGTTGACGCGGATGACATCCGGGTGACGGCAGACGAGTGGCAGACGGTCGCATCCGCCTCGCTGGTCGTCGACGGCACCGAGACCGCGCTCGACTGGAGCATCGGCTGGGGCACCACCGGCCTGATCAGCTTCGCCTACGGGCACTCGGTCGACGTGGTGGACAAGGGCAGCTACGGCACGGTCTCCGCACACGACTCGGTCGCGCGCCTGGCCGACTGGCGCTGGTTCGGCGCGGCCGGCCCCGAGTACCAGACCGGCATGAACCTGCTGGCCGCGAGCGACCTCGCCCGCACCGAGGACGTTCCGACGACTGACGTGCCCGTCGAGGAGGCCCCGTCGGTCGATCCGACCGAGGTTCCCGCTGAGCCGGTCGAACCGACCGACCCGGCAACGTCGGAGCCCGCTCCCGAGCCCGACCCCACGCTGGTCGACCCCCCTGTCGACCCGCTGCCCGAGCCGATGCCGACCCCCGAGACGGTCGTCGTCACGGTGGAGGAGGCGAACGAGACGCTGCTGCTGGTCTGGGACGCCGATGGCAACGCCTGGCTCGTTCCCGGATTCGCGATGCCGCACCCTGACGGCTGGTTCAATTCCGTCATCAGCCTCGTCGAGGGAGTCATTACCCTGCCCGAGCCGATGGCCATCGAGCCGCTCGACGGAGAGATCGCCTACTAGCCCACGCTGATGGCGATCTTGCCCGGCGGCCGCCTGGTCTCGAAGAGATGCAGGGCCGCGGGCACCTCCGCCAGCGTGTAGGTGGCACTCACCTGCGGCACCACGGTTCCGGCCTCGATGAGCGAACGCAGCTCGTCGAGGTCGGCGGCCGTGGTGCCGGCGGCGAGCACGCGGGTGCGCTTGCGTCCGACAAGGCCGAGCAGCGAGCCCGCGAGGATGCGGCCAAGCGGGCCGAGCACGCGGCCGCCCTTGCCAGAAACCAGCACGAGCGTTCCGGTGGGCGCGAGGGCGCGGCGCAGGCTGCGCAGCGAGCGGGCTCCCGCGATGTCGATGATTGAGTCGTAGCTGCCGGCGATTGTCTCGT
>JBIIAR010000290.1:0-3336 GCA_044239765.1 Microbacteriaceae bacterium | reverse complement strand
TCACCCTGGCTGCGACGCCCCGGTATTTTGGGCGTTCCCGATGAAGACTCTGGGCATTGCCCGCGACCGCGTGACCTTTTCGTGACTTTGCATTCCGGGGGGACTACGGTTAGCGAAAAGGCGCGAAACACTGGACCGCCTGAAGGTGGCCCGGCGCTTTTTAGGCTGGGAGGTCGACGTGGAAATCACCGTTACCGCACGCAACCTAGGGGTCACTGACCGCTTCCGGGAGTACGCCACCGAGAAGGCTGAGAAGGTTGCCCATCTCGCAGAGAAGGCCATCGCCTTCGAGATAAAGGTCAGTCGGCATCATGAGACCCGAGGGTCGAGCGGCGATGATCGTGTGGAGCTGACTCTCATCGGACCGGGTCCGCTCGTGCGTGCCGAAGCCGCCAACAGCGACAAGTACGTCGCCTTCGATCTCGCGCTCGACAAGCTCGTCGAGCGGGTACGCCAGGCCAAGGACCGCGGCAAGGTGCACCGCGGCAAGCACCGCCCGACCTCGCTGCACGAGGCGACCGCCGACGGATTCAGCCGGATGGGGCTGACGCCCGCGAGCCCCGACGTCATCGAGGCGGTCACCACCGGCTCCGTGCCGCTGCCCACTGCAGAGCAGATCGCGGAGGAAGAGGAGGTGTACAGCCCCGTGGTCATTCGCACCAAGGTGTTCGCCGCCTCGGCCATGACCGTCGATGACGCGCTGTACAACATGGAGCTGGTCGGCCACGACTTCTACCTGTTCATCGACTCCGAGACCCATCGGCCAAGCGTCGTCTACCGCCGCAAGGGATGGGACTACGGCGTCATCGGGCTCGACGAGCAGTACGACGACGTGCAGGAGTTCGCGGGGAGCGCAAAGCGCAAGTCGGGCCGCTAGGGGCTAAGCACAGTTTCGTGACCCCGTGCGTTGGTAGCATTACCGCTGGTAACAAACGGGTCACGAGGCTGTGCCCCAACCGACAAACAGTTGTGGAGTAACCCGTGGCCAACGTTCTCGAACGCGCACTTCGCGTAGGTGAAGGTCGTCTTCTTCGCCGCCTCAAGCACTACGCCGAGGCGGTCGACCACCTGGCCGACGACTTCAGCCAGCTGACCGACGAGGAGCTCAAGAACGAGACCGTCGAGCTGCGCGAGCGCTATGCCGCGGGCGAGTCGCTCGACGACCTGCTGCCCGAGGCCTTCGCGGCCGTGCGCGAGGCGGCATCCCGCACGCTGGGCATGCGGCACTTCGAGGTGCAGCTCATGGGCGGCGCCGCGCTCCACCTCGGCAACATCGCCGAGATGAAGACCGGTGAGGGCAAGACCCTCGTCGCGACCCTGCCGGCCTACCTCAACGCCATCGCCTCGCGGGGCGTGCACGTGATCACGGTCAACGACTA
Organism: Microbacteriaceae bacterium; assembly: GCA_044239765.1. GTDB lineage: Bacteria > Actinomycetota > Actinomycetes > Actinomycetales > Microbacteriaceae > Conyzicola. Next base: position 1,957 of record JBIIAR010000290.1, on the reverse strand, counting down.
CCTCGCGAGCTACCAGTCCGAGCTCATGGGCCGCGTCTTCCGCGCCCTCGGTATGACGACCGGCGTGATCCTCAGCGGCCAGACCCCAGAGGAGCGCCGCCAGCAGTACGCCTGCGACATCACCTACGGCACGAACAACGAGTTCGGCTTCGACTACCTTCGCGACAACATGGCCTGGCAGGCACAGGACATGGTGCAGCGCGGCCACTACTTCGCCGTCGTCGACGAGGTCGACTCGATCCTCATCGACGAGGCGCGCACCCCGCTCATCATCAGCGGCCCGGCCTCGGGTGAGGCCAACCGCTGGTTCGCCGAGTTCGCGAACCTCGCGAACAAGCTCATCCCCGACGTCGACTTCGAGGTCGACGAGAAGAAGCGCACCGTCGGTGTGCTCGAGCCCGGCATCGAGAAGGTCGAGGACTACCTCGGCATCGACAACCTCTACGAGTCGGCCAACACCCCGCTCATCTCGTTCCTCAACAACTCGATCAAGGCCAAGGCCCTGTTCAAGAAAGACAAGGACTACGTCGTGATGAACGGCGAGGTTCTCATCGTCGACGAGCACACCGGCCGCATCCTCATGGGCCGCCGCTACAACGAGGGAATCCACCAGGCGATCGAGGCCAAGGAGGGCGTGACGGTCAAGGCCGAGAACCAGACCCTCGCCACCGTGACCCTGCAGAACTACTTCCGTCTGTACAAGAAGCTCAGCGGCATGACCGGTACGGCCGAGACCGAGGCCGCCGAGTTCATGGCGACCTACAAGCTCGGTGTCGTGCCCATCCCGACCAACAAGCCGATGCTGCGCAAGGACCAGCCCGACCTCATCTACAAGAGCGAGAAGGCCAAGTTCGAGCAGGTGGTCGAGGACATCGTCGGTCGTCATGCGACCGGCCAGCCGATTCTGGTGGGAACCACCAGCGTCGAGAAGAGCGAGCTGCTCTCGAAGATGCTGGCTCGCCGTGGCGTGAAGCACGAGGTGCTCAACGCGAAGAACCACGCGCGTGAGGCAGCCATCGTGGCGCAGGCCGGCCGTCTCGGCTCCGTCACCGTGGCCACCAACATGGCCGGCCGTGGAACCGACGTCATGCTCGGCGGCAACGCCGAGTTTCTCGCGACCGCCAACCTCAACAACCAGGGCCTCAACCCGGTTGAGACCCCGGAGGAGTACGAGGCCGCTTGGGACAAGGTCTTCGAGCAGGTCAAGCGCGAGGTGCAGGTCGAGGCCGACAAGGTGACCGAGGTCGGCGGGCTATACGTGCTCGGCACCGAGCGCCACGAGTCGCGCCGCATCGACAACCAGCTGCGCGGTCGCTCCGGCCGTCAGGGCGACCCGGGCGAGAGCCGCTTCTACCTGTCGCTGCAGGACGACCTCATGCGACTGTTCAACTCTGGGGCCGCTGAAGCGCTGATGAGCAGGTCGCCCGACGACCTCGCCATCGAGTCGAAGACCGTCTCGCGCGCCATCCGCTCTGCGCAGTCGCAGGTCGAGGGCCGCAACGCGGAGATTCGCAAGAACGTGCTCAAGTACGACGACGTTCTCAACCGCCAGCGCGAGGCCATCTACACCGACCGCCGCCACATCCTCGAGGGTGACGACCTGCAGGATCGCGTCGCGCGCTTCCTCGACGATGTCATCACCGAGATCATCGACGTGCACACCGCAGAGGGCCACAGTGACGACTGGGACTTCGACGCCCTGTGGACAGAGCTCAAGACCATCTACCCGATCTCGATCACGGTGGATGAGGTGCTGACCGAGGCGGGAACCCGCGGTCGCATCACCGACTCCTTCCTCAAGAAGGAGATCCTCAGCGACGCGAAGCTGGCCTACGCCAACCGCGAGAAGACCCTCGGCGAGCCGGCCATGCGCGAGCTCGAGCGCCGCGTCGTGCTCTCGGTCATCGACCGCCGCTGGCGCGACCACCTCTATGAGATGGACTACCTGAAGGACGGG
>JBIIAR010000025.1:0-12924 GCA_044239765.1 Microbacteriaceae bacterium | reverse complement strand
GGGCCATCGCGAAGACAGCCGATGAATAGAGAGGTACGCCGATCGCGCGATAGGCCCGCTGGCTGAGCTCTGCCGTGAGCAGGCCGTTGAAGAACTGCAGGTCGGTGCGTCCAGAACGGCCGGCGGCGAGCACGAACTCCTGGGCGAGGGCGATGTCGCCCACGCCGTCTTTGAAGCCCGCAACGCGCGGGTTCGCCGCGAGGGCCTCGACCGAGGCGACGCTGAACGTCGCGGTTCCACGGTGGTACACGATCAGAGGCAGATCGGTGGCAGCGGCGATGGCCTCGACGTAGGCGACGAGCCCCGCCTGCGGGCCGGTCACCAGGTAGGGCGGCATCACGAGCAGGGCATCAGCGCCGGCCGCCGCGGCGGCGCGGGCGCACTCGATGGCGTGGCCGAGGGGTCCGCCCGTTCCGGCAACGACCGGCACCCGGTGGTTGGTGACCGCGACGCCGCGGGCCACGACGAGGGTGTACTCGGCGAGTGAGAGGGCGTGGAACTCCCCGGTGCCGCAGGCGATGAAGACCGCGCCGGGGTTGTGGTCGAGGCGGGTGGCGAGGTGCTCGTCGAGCACGTCGGGCAGCACGGCGCCCGAGGCGTCCATGGGGGTGACAGGGAAGAACAGCACACGCTGCGGAAATACGAGACTCATGACACCAGTTCTGTGCGCCAGCTGCGCTTGGGGGTCCAGCCGAGCAGCTGCTCGGCCTGATGGGAGGAGAAGACGGCCGCATCCGCGGAGAGCGAGCCGGCGCTGGCGGCAAGCTCGGGGCGGAAGCGCGCGATGAGCTCGCCGAGGTCGCCCCGGGCAAGCGAGTCGCGGGCTCCGACGAAGAAGGTGCTGCCGTTCGGCACGGTGTCGGCGTGGGTCAGCCAGGCCAGAACGAAGTCGCCGGCGTCACGCGCATCGACGTAGTTGAAGAGGGCCACGGCCGAGAGCTCTGGGTTGTCGAGGCGCTCGGCGATCGTGTGTCCCTGCTGGGTGGGCGCCCCCGACCACTCCTCCGGGGCAATGACGTAGCAGGGGCGAAAGCTGCCGATGCGGATGCGGTCGCCGTGGGCGCGCACCGCCATCGCGGCGATCGCCTCGACGGCGAGCTTCGACAGCGCGTAGCCGTTCCACGGAGCGAGCGGATGCCGCTCGTCGATGGGCAGGTAGTCCGGCTTCCAGCCCGCCGGGGCTCCATACCCGATCACCGTCGGACTGCTCGCGAAGAGCAGGGACTGCACCCCGGCCTGCAGCGAGGCCTCGAGCACGCTGAAGGCGAGCCCGGTGTTGGTCGCGAAGAGCTGCGGGTCGGGCGACGCGAAGGGCACGGCGATCGCGGCCAGGTGCACGACGCCGTCGGGCTCGACCTCGCCGAACAGCCGCAGGGTGGCCTCGGCATCGCTGAGGTCGGCCGCGATGTGGCGCACCGCCGACTCCGGATGCGGATGCCGGTCGACAGAGACGACCTCATGTCCGGCCGCCGAGAGCACAGACACCACACTGCGCCCCAGACGGCCGGACCCGCCGGTCACGAGATAGCGGCTCACGAGTGCGCCTGCACAGAGGAGGCCGCGGAGCCAAGTTCGAGGTCGGCGACACGCACCGCGTCACCGGTCTCGAGCGAGCGGTTGCCCGCCAGCCCGACGACGACGGAGCGCACGCCGTCGCGCCACGAGGCGGCGTGACCGAGCGGGTCGTTGCTCGCACCGCGGAACACGTCACGCAGCAGCACGGCGTCGCCGCCGCCGTGGCCACCCACCGCCTCGGGAATCGCCACCTCGACGGCAGACTCGAAGTGGCGCTGCAGTGTCAGGGTCTCCGAGGTGGGGCGGCTGCCCTCCTCGATGACGAGGTCGGGTCGTGCCGAGGGGTCGACGACGACGCGGCCCTGCTCGTCGAGCAGCACGGCGCCGCGCTCGACAACGCGCAGCTCTGCGCGACCGCGCGTGCCGTTGACGGCGACCGTGTAGCCCTCCCACGGGGAGTGCGCGTTGAGCGAGTACGACATCGAGGCGCCACCGGCGTAGTCGACGACGAGCGAGAGGTTGTCTTCGATGGTGATGCCCGCGTCGAAGACGTCCTGGTCTCGACGGTAGCCGTCGAAGCCCTCCTGCTCGAGGTAGAGGCCACGCAGCTGGTCGTCGGCGCGAAGGTCAAGGCTGAACTCGTCGCGAAGAGCGGAGTCGGTCGTTCCACGGTCGGGTCGCTCGCCGACGCCGCGCTTGGTCGCAGCGTCGCGGCCGTAGAACCGCAGCCCGCCGCTCGCGAAGACCCGGGTCGGCACGTCGTCGATCCACCAGTTGACGAGGTCGAAGTGGTGCGACGCCTTGTGAATGAGCAGACCGCCCGAGGTCGCCTTGTCGCGGTGCCAGCGGCGAAAGTAGTCGGCGCCGTGCGCCGTGTCGAGCACCCATTCGAAGTGCACGCTCGTCACATCGCCGATCTCGCCGTCCGCGATGAGCTGCCGCAGGGCGGTGTTGCGAGGGCTGTAGCGGTAGTTGAAGGTGACCGTGACGTCGCCGCCCGTGTCGTCCACCGCATCCGCGATCTTTCGAACACCGGCAACGGATGTCGTCAATGGCTTCTCGACAACAACGTCAGCCCCGGCGCGCAGCGCCACCGCCGCGTGGTCGGCGTGCGTCACGTCGGGTGACGTGATGATCACCCGGTCTATGCGGTGGTCCGCGATGACCGCGGCCAGGTCGGACGGCTCGAAGCGGTGCGGCGGGGTGACCCCTGCCGGCAGCGCGGCCTCGTAGTAGCCGAGCCGCCCGGGGTTCGTGTCTGCCCAGGCGACGAGCTCGGCGACATCGGCGTGCGGGCCGGTGATCGCGTCGATGTACATCTGCGCACGGGAGCCCGTGCCGACGATGGCGTAGCGCTTCACTTGATTCCCGTCGTCGCGAAGCCCTTGATGAGGTACTTCTGTCCGACAAGGAACACGACGAAGAGGGGTATCAGCGAGACCACCGACATGGCGAACATCGAGCCGAAGTCCGAGCTGGACTGCGCATCGAGGAAGCCCTTGAGTGCCACCGACACCGGGAACGACTCGGGAATGCGCAGGTAGATGAGCGGACCGAAGAAGTCACCCCAGGTCCAGATGAAGGTGAAGATCGCGGTCGTCGCAAGCGCGGGGATCATCAGCGGCAGTGTGATCTGGAAGAAGGTGCGGATGTGCCCGGCCCCGTCGATGCGCGCCGCCTCGAAGATCTCATTGGGCAGGGCTCGAATGAACTGCACCATCAGGAAGACGAAGAAGGCGTCGGTGGCGAGAAACTTCGGCACGATCAGCGGCAGGAAGGTGTTGAGCCAGCCGAGCTCCTTGAAGATCGTGAACTGCGGCACGAGCACCACCTGGAAGGGCAGCATGATCGTCGCGAGCATGAGCGCGAAGAGCAGGTTGCGCCCCTTGAACTTCAACCGGCCGAAGGCGTAGGCCGCGAGCGAGCACGAGATGAGGTTCCCGAGAATGGCGCCGATCGAGATCACCGACGAGTTCAGCAGAAAGGTGCTGAACGGAAACTGCAGGTCGTTCCAGCCGTTGACGTAGTTCTCGACGGTGAGGTTGGTGGTGAAGATGCTGAGGTCACGGAAGATCTCGTCGTTCGGCTTGAAGCTCGACACCACCAGCCAGATCAGCGGGTAGATCATGACGAGCGACACCGCGATGAGACCCGCGTGCTTGAGCAGCGAGAACACCCGGGAGCGAGCGCGGTAGGAGGCGGAGGACCGCTTGCGAGCCGGCACCGGGGCCGGCGGCATGGTGGTCGCCGCTACATCGTTAGTCGTCATAGAACACCCAGAATTTCGATAGCCAGAAGTTGAATGCGGTGAAGGCCGCGATCACGATGAGCAGGAACCAGGCCATCGCCGAGGCGTAGCCCATGTCGTACTCGAGGAACCCGGTTCGGTAGAGGAACAGCGTGTAGAACATCGTCGAGTCAGCCGGACCGCCCGTTCCGCCCGAGACCACGTAGGCCTGCGTGAAGGTCTGGAACGCGAAGATGATCTGCAGCACGAGGTTGAAGAAGATGATCGGCGTCAGGAGCGGCAGCGTGATCGAGAAGAAGCGGCGCACCTTGCCAGCGCCATCGACGGCGGCAGCCTCGTGGTACATCTCGGGGATCTGCCGAAGGCCGGCAAGGAAGATGACCATGGGCGATCCGAAGGTCCAGATGTGCAGGATGATGATCGTGCCGAGCGCATAGTCGGGGTGCCCGATCCAGCCCGGTGCGTCCTGGATGCCCACGAGGGCGAGGGCCCCGTTCACCAGCCCGTCCTTGCCGAAGACCTGGCGCCACAGAATTGCGATGGCAACCGATCCGCCGAGCAGGCTCGGCAGGTAGAAGATCGAGCGGTACAGCGGCAGGCCGCGCATGCCTCGGTCGAGCAGCAGCGCGAGGCCGAGCGCGAGCGCCAGCTGCAGCGGCACCGAGATGATCACGTAGGTGACGGTGACCCTGAAGGAGTTCCAGAAGGCGGCATCCCCGAGCATCTCGGTGTAGTTCTCGAGGCCGATGAACTCGGGCGGCGACTTCAGCGGCGACTTCAGCAGGTTGTAGTCGGTGAACGACAGGTAGAGCGACGCGAGCATCGGGCCGATGGTGAAGACCAGGATTCCAAGAATCCATGGCAGCAGAAAAAGGTAGGCCGCGAGCGTGTCGGGCTGCTTCTCTTTTACCTTCGGGCCTTTGCCGCGCGCGCTTAGGGCGATGGTGCGCAATTCGCCGAGACTGCTCACGTCGACCTCCTCGTAGACTGTGTTGCGCTTGCCTCGACAGAGTTCGAGAAAGCGGTTTCACGATTATGACTGCCATGCATCGAATCGTCAAACCCGCATTGCTATTCGCCATTATCGTTTGACGAGAGGAGGAGCCGCATGAAGAGTCGCCCAGGGGTCGCGACCATCTCGCAGGTCGCCGCGCAGGCCGGCGTCTCGCCTGCGACCGTCTCCCGCGTCATGAACGGGCGCTTTCTCGGAGACGCCGCGGTCGCCGAGCGGGTGCACGCGGTGGCCATCGAGCTGTCGTACTCCCCCAACCACCTTGCGCGCAGCCTCGCCCTCGGGCAGACGAGCGCCATCGCCTTCGTCGTTCCCGACCTCGCCAACCCGGCCTTCCAGGCGATGCTCTCGAGCCTGAGCAAGGCGGCCGCCAAAGACGGCTATCGCGTTCTCGTCGCCGACTCCGCGGAGTCACCGAGCGACGAGCCGCTGCTGGTCAGCGAGATCCGCCGCCGCTGCGACGCCGTCGTGCTCTGCGCGCCGCGCATGTCTGACGACGAGCTCGTCAGACTCGCCGACTCCCTTCGGCCGCTCGTGCTCATCAACCGCGCGAATGCGGGCATCGACGCCCCCTCGCTGTCGATCGACTACCGCTCGGGAATCCAGGACCTCGCCGAGCACCTCTACGGCCTCGGCCACCGCCACCTCGTCTTCGTCGAAGGCCCGACGGGCAGCGTCTCGAACGCCCACCGACTGGACGGCCTCACCGACTTCGAGGGTCGGCGGCCCGACGTTCGCATCGATCGGATACCGGGCGGCGCCACCAGCGAAGACGGCGCGGCCGCGGCCTCCCGCGTTCGCGATACCGGCGCCACCGCCGCTCTCGCCTTCAACGACCTCAGCGCCATCGGACTGCTCAACGGGCTCATCGAGCTCGGGGTGCGCGTGCCGGAGGACATCTCGGTGACGGGCTTCGACGACATCCCCTTCGCCCGCTACAGCGCCCCCACGCTGACGACCCTGTCGGTTCCGCACGAGGAGCTCGGGGCGCAGGCCTGGCAGCGCATGCGCGCGCTCGTGGGCGGCGAGACTCCCGACGCGAACGTCGTGTTCCACCCCCGCCTCGAGGTGCGGCGGTCGACGGCGGCTCCGCGCAGCTGAAATCGACCGACCGTTGACATGGTCCGCGAACGGGTGCTATTTTCCGAGAAAGCGGTTTCACGACGGAGTACCGCGCGTCGCGTTTTCGCTCTCCATGTTCAGCACACAGCCTGGTGGGACACCCACCACGACACGAAACGAGGCGCAATGACGCGTGCAACACGGTCCCTCGCAGGCAAGGCGGTCCTCGGATCCGCCCTCGCCGCGACACTCATCCTGACGGGATGCTCCGGCTCTGAGCCGGCCGCAGACCCCAACGCGTTCGACCCGAACGAGAAGATCACCCTCGAGATGTCCTGGTGGGGTGACGACAACCGCGCGGCACTGTTCGCCGAGGTCATCGACGGCTTCGAGGCCAAGTACCCCAACATCACCGTCAAGGAGACACCCGTCGGCAGCCCCGACGACCTCTTCAACCGCCTCGCCACCGACTTCGGCGGCGGCGGCGACACGGCACCCGACGTGTTCGCACTCGGCGGCGCCAAGCCGCAGGAGTACGGCTCCGTCGGCGCCCTGCTCGACCTCGGCACGGTGGCCGACGTCGTGCAGTCCGACAAGTACCCCGAGTTCTCGACCACGAGCTCGACGGTTGACGGCGTGCTCTACGGCCTCCCCACGGGTGGCAACGCAACCGCCGCGTTCATCAACACCGACCTCTTCGAGGCTGCCGGCGTTGACGTGCCCGACGCCAGCTGGACCTGGGACGACCTCATCGAGGCCGCCAACGAGATCGGCTCGGCCGGCCTCACCAACGCCAGCGGCGCCAAGGTCTACGGCATCGACCTTCGGGTGCAGGACATCATCGGCACCTACGCCGCCCAGGAGAGCGAGTTCGGCATCTACGACTTCGACGGCAAGCTCGGCGTCGACGCCAAGGTGATTCAGGGACTGTACGAGAAGGAGGTCGAGCTGCAGGAAGGCGGCGGCCTTCCCGACCCGACGATCGTTACCGCGGGCTGGGCGCTTCCGCCGGACCAGCAGCTCTACACGCTCGGCCAGGCTGCGATCACCTTCGGCTACAGCAACCTCATCGGCACCTACAGTGCCGGTGGAACCACGCAGATCCTCACCCCGCCGACCGACACCGAGAAGACCGGCGTGGCCCTGCTGCCCTCGGCCTTCTGGTCGATCAACGCGGCGACCAAGCACCCGGTCGCGGCCGCGATGCTCGTCGACTGGTTCCTCAACGAGCCGGCTGCCGCCGAGCTCATCAAGGACACCCGCGGTGTTCCGTTCAACCCCGACCAGGCTGCGCTCGTCGCTCCGCTGCTCGAGGGACCGAACCAGGAGGCTGCGGAGTACGTGCAGTCCGTGCTCGACTCCGGTGAGGTTGCCCCGCCGCAGCCCAACGGCGGCGCGAACATGAACAAGTACTCGCAGGACTCCGAGGCCGAGGTGCTCTTCGGACGCCAGACGCCCAAGGAGGCGGCCGAGGCCTGGATCGAGAAGCTCGGGGCTGACCTCGAGTAGGTACCTGTAGCTATCCGGTGGGCGGTTCCGTATCGGGACCGCCCACCTCTACTTAAGGGAGGATGGTGGCGTGAGCCTCATCGACGACGCGATCACCCGGCTGCGCTCCACGGCGCCGCAGCGCGGAGTGCGGTTCGCCGCACTGGGCGGCCCGCTCGAGGCGCGCTGGAACCAGGCGTGGACGGAGCTTGACCAGTGCATCCGCCCGCTCGCCGGCAGCGCGCCCGTGCTCAACGAGGGCGGGGTCTACCACGGTGCCTGGATCGAGAGCACGGGAACCATCAACGCCGAGCTGCTCTCGCGCTTCGACCCCGCGGTGACGACCGCCACCCACCTGCTCTTCGCGCAGCACCAGCGCGACGACGGCATGATCCCGTACAAGGTGACGGATGCCGGCCCGGCCTTCAGCCAGATCCAGATCGTGACACCTCTCGCCCGCAGTGTCTGGAACCACTACCAGCTCGTCACCGACCGGGACTACCTGACCACCATGTACGCGGCCATGGTCAGATACGACGAGTGGCTCGCTCGCTATCGCGACACCCGCGGCACCGGCGGCGTCGAGGTCTTCTGCACCTTCGACACCGGCCACGACCTCTCGCCGCGCTTCTGGGGCGTGCCCGATCGTGGATACCAGGCGGATGCCCGCCAGCACGACCCTGCCCACCCCACCCTGCCGTGGGTCGCCCCCGACCTCACCGCCAACGTCTACTGCCAGCGGGTCTACCTCGCACTCATCGCGAACGAGCTCGGCCTCGAGCACTCCTGGGATGACCTCGCCGCCTCCTCGCTCGCGGCGCTCTACGAGCAGTGCTTCGACGACGGCATGTTCTTCGACCGCCTGCCCGACGGCTCACTCAACCGCATCGAGTCCGACGTGCTGCTGCGGGTGCTCGCGTGCGAGGTCGGCTCCGACGCCTTCTTTGGCGAGTCCCTCGGTGCGTACCTGCTCAACACCCGCAAGTTCTTCGCCCACTACGGCTTCACCTCCGTCGCCATGGACGACCCGCGCTTCGACCACGACTACACCCGCAACTCGTGGGGCGGGCCGAGCAACTTTCTCAGCCTGATCCGCGCCCCGCACGCCTTCGAGCACCACGGCCACGTCGCCGAGCTGGCCCTCAGCGCGATGCCCGTGCTCAGCGTGGCCGCACAATGGGATGCCTTCCCCCAGTGCCTGGACCCCTGGTCGGGCGCGGCCGGCTTCACCACCGTCTACTCGCCCTCGATCCTCTGGCTGCTCGACACCGTCGAACGCCACTTCGGCATTCTGCCGAGGCCGGACGGCGAGATCTGGCTCAGCGGCCTCACCCCCACTCGCCTCGAGCACGGCAGCGCGGCCACGGCCGTCGCCTACTCGCGGGTCGTCAACGGCGTGCTGTACGAGCTCGCCGGCGACGACACCACCGTGGTGGGTTACCGGGACGGGCAGGAGTGGCTGCGCTTTCCGCGGGGGTGGCGCGTGGTTCTGCGCGAGGGTGAGGTCGACCATGTTGTCGGTCTGGCCGGCGCGCCTGTTGCTGGCAGCATCCTCGGGGTATCTCTCACGGTGGCGCCGAACGAGCGGGTCTCGCTCGACGGCAGCCGCACGGGACCCGGGTTCGTGGCGCCGCGCGCCTAGCCCGCTCCCGTTCTTCGTCGATCCGTCGCAAACGACCTTCCAGCGTGACCCGAATGGCCAAATGCGACGGATGGATGCTGGTTCAGCCCGCGAGTGCGCGCTGCACCCGCGACACCGTCTCCGATCGCGCATGGAACAGGCCGCGCGCCCTCACCCGGACCAAGGTCCACCGATCGTCGATCGCCCGGTCGATGCGCACCATGTCACGCTCGTACTGCCGCGTCGACGTGCGGTGCTGGTCGCCGTCGTACTCGACGATTACGCGGGCCTCGCGGTAAACCATGTCGAAGCGCCCGATGAAGCCACGTGCGTCGAACAGCTCAACCTGCAGCTCTGGCTCGGGCAGCCCGGCAGCGACGAGCAGCAGGCGCAGCAAAGTCTCCTCGCGCGACTCGGCTCCCTGCCGCACGCGTGCTGCTGCACGTCGTGCGCGGCGGCACCCCGGCGAGCGCGAGACCGCGCAGCCGTCACGCAGGTCGTCAAGAGTTATCCACGGCCGCAGGTCGCGCGGGTCAAGCACCGCGGGGTCGAGCACCAGTGCGTCGCCGACGGCGACGAGGTCGTCATCGCTGAGCAATGTCGCGAGCTCGATGAACATAGCGATAGGCGTGGACACGGGAAGGCCGTGGCGCTCCATCGAGCGATCAGAGCCCTCATGGCCGATCACCCCTCGTGAACGGGCACGCTCTGCGGTTGACGTCACATGCACGGATTGCGCCAGGCGAGGCAACGGGAGCGGCCACAGCTCGGCCGCGGTTGTGTGGCTGAACCGATCGCCGACCCGTAGGAGCGGCACGTAGGCGATCGCCGAGGCAAGAGGAATTGCGGCTCGGACGCCGTGAAACGGACGATCGAGATCGGGCCCGCGCAGCCTGCTCGCGCTCAGCTCGGCATCGCGGACTCGGAAGGCCGATCGGCTTAAGTGAAGGGGAAGGGGGACTCGGGGCATGCGCCGAGTGTGCCTCGGGGTCGCACGCGGTCGATCCGTCGCAATCGATCGGTGGATACCTTGCCAAACGGTCGATTGCGACGGATCGGTGAGCGCCTAGCCCGCCAGGTGCTCGCTCAGCACCCGCGTGAGACCCTGCCGCTCGACTGTGCGGTCGAAGCGGAACGCGCTCGCCAGCAACCGGGCCTGCTGGGGCGTGACGCCGCGGAACAGCGCCCCGAAGCGCTCGGCCAGCGGCTCGGCCAGCAGGATGTGGCGCACCAGCACGGCGATGTGCGGCTGGCGTCCCCACGGGTAGGGGGCGAAGTCCGGGAACTCGCGGTCGAAGGTGGCATCGATGGGGTCGAGGATGTCGCGCACGCCGACATCCGATCCTCCCCACGAGTCGACCCCAAGCCGCTGCTTCTGCTCGAGCACGGGCGCGATCAGGTGCAGGTACTCCGAGTCGGGCGCCGCGTGCACGAGGCCCTGCAGGCCGATGTCCTTGTAGGTCCAGAGCGCCCAGCTCGCTCCGTGGTCGCGGTAGATCTCGAGCTGGTCCTGCAGCAGCTGGTAGCGCCACGGGTCCTGCGACCGATCCTTCGAGTACACCGGGCCGAACTCGCCGATCCAGATCGGGGTGCCGGTCTTGCGCATGTACTCGGTGCGCCGAAGAAAGGTCTGCTCGACGACCGAGCGGTCGAAGTACTCGCCGCGCACGACGCCGGGGTACTCGGTGGCCGACGTGATGCCGGGCAGGGCGTAGTCGTGGGCGGTGTAGACCGTGTTGGCGAGCGGTTCGCTGCGGGTGTCGAAGGCGCTGAAGTCGGTCGAGTAGCGGTTGCCGTCGAGAAAGAGCACGTGCCGCGGGTCGATGGCGCGCACCGCCTTCTCGAGGCGCTCGTAGAAGGGCAGCAGACGCTCGTTCGATGGGTCGGAGGGCTCGTTGATCGGGTTGTAGCCGGCGACCTCCGGGCGATTCTTGTAGCGCTCGGCGAGCGCCTCCCAGAGGTGCACGACCCGGTCCTGAAAGTGCGGGTGGTCCCAGAACGCCGCGACATTGGTCGCGTTGTCGCTGTGCCAGTGCTGGTTCTGGTAGCCGGGCAGCGCGTGCAGGTCGATGATCGAGTAGATGCCGTGCGCAGCGAGCAGGGTGATCACGCGGTCGAGGCGCGCGAAGCCCTCCTCCTTCAGCTCGAAGGGCCGCGCGTCGTCCTCGAAGTGGCGGTAGTTGATGGGGATGCGCACGGAGTTCATGCCGATGCTCGCGAGGTGGGCGGCATCCGCCTCGTCGAAGAAGTCCACGTAGAAGGCCTCGAAGAAGGCGTCGTAGGCCTCCTGCCCCATAGCGCTGAGCAGCTGCGCGCGAATGCCCTGCTCGGTTCCGGGGTAGCCGGTGACGAAGTTCTCCATGTTCATCCAGCCGCCGAGGCCGACGCCCTTCAATACAACGGTCGCGCCAGACGAGTCGACGAGCCGGTCGCCGTCGACACGGATCCACGGGAGTTCAGTCATGTCTCTATCCTCTTTCGTTACGGGGTCAGGGGTATCGGTCGGGCGCGGCCGCTCACGAGGGCGGTCGGCCAGGCGGGGTCGACGGTCAGCACCTCAATGCCGGTTGTGGTGGCGATGACGGTGTCCTCCGCCTTCGCAGCAAACGCGCTCGGGTTCCAGGCGAAGGCGTGGTTCTCTTGCACCACATCACGCAGCGACGACACCGCGCGCGGGTCGCGCCCGAAGTATCCGGTCGGGCCGCCCTGGTGGTGGTTGCGCCACTCGTCGGGGGCGAAGCCGTGGCGAGCGTAGGCGGCGACCAGGTCGTCGAAGACCGCGCCGATGGGGCGGCCGACGCGAGTCGCATCCAGCACGTCCCCCTCGACCGCCGTGATGCGCTCGTCGACGCTCGACGGGGTGAACGAGACCCACCGGGTGAGGTTGACGATCATGCCGTTGCGGCGCGCGCCCACCACGAGCATGGCCCGCGCTCCCAGTTCCGCACCCGTGGGAAGCGGATGCCGGTACCCCAGCCGCGATTCACCAGCGACGAGAACCACCACCGGTTCCGCCCCCATCGCGACCACCTGTTCGGCGAGGCGGGCGGCGACCGCGAGCTCGGTGTGCCGTGGTCGAACCCCGGAGGCCACTGTCGTCACCGCGGCGGTGACCTCGCGCGCGAGTTGCCGGTAGCGCCCGAGCTCTTCGGGCAGCAGGCTCGCGCGGGCTGCGCGCAGCTGGCCTTCGTACTCGGCTTCCGCGGGCGCATCCCACCCCGCGGTGAGCGACGCGTTCCACGCGACGGGTTCAGCGGCCACGCCCCACTCCTCGGCCAGCCGGTCGGCCTCGTTGGCAAAGCACCGAACGACATCGCCGTCGGGGTGAACCAGAACCGCGAGCACCGAGGCCCCGCTGAACGGAACCGTGGTGCGCACCCCGTCGAGGTACCACGACACGACTTCGGGGCTGGTGAGCATCAGCCCCTCTGGAGCGAAGGAGAGTACTCGTGAGCGTTTCATGCGACCCCCCGGTACTCGCGCAGTCCGCGGTCGCGCAGGCTCATTCCTGCGGCCACGAGCATGATGACCACGCCGCCGACGACCGGTCCGGCCCAGAGGGCGACGACACTGAGGGTACCGACGAAGGCGTCTCCGGCGCGGGGGCCGGCGGTGAGCACGATGGTGGTGAGACCCTGGATGCGGCCGCGCACGGCATCCGGCGACTCGCGGTGCTGCATGGTGGTGCGAAAGATGCCGGCCACGTTGTCGGCCACGCCGCTGAGAAACAGCAGCAGGCAGGCGACGATGAGCACGGGCCAGCGGAAGGCGCTGGCGGAGCCCGCGACGAGGATGACGAGGCCGAAGCCGAGCACGGCGGAGCCGAATCCGACGGTGGCCCAGCCGACCGCCACCCCGTGCCGGGTGATCTGGGTGATGCGCCCCGAGATCGCGCTGCTGGCGAGGATGCCGACCGCGGCACTCGCGGCCAGCACACCGACGACGATCGGACCACCGCCGACGATGGTGGCCGCGACT
>JBIIAR010000365.1:0-3349 GCA_044239765.1 Microbacteriaceae bacterium | reverse complement strand
CTCAGGACGGTCAATGTCTATCCGCCCGTCACTGCGCTGTAGCCAGCCTGCCAATCCGAGTTGCACTGCGTGCCGAAAGACATCGGGTAGTAGGCGTAGGAGTAGCTATCGCTCGAAGCGCCGCTGGTTGCGGCATTTTCGCCAGCATTGAATGCGGAGTAGAAACCGGGGTCATACTCGTCGCCGGTGACACCAGCACCAGTCCGGTAGAAACTGAAATCGATGCAGTTGTTCGATGTGCCTCGCGCAAACACCCCTGCGAACGGTTCGTTGAATGATGCCGCATTGAAGCCGGATTCATACTGGAATTCACAACCCGTCCATGCTGCCGGAGTGTTTGAGGAACCACCCGTTAGCGCGGCGACGTAGCCGTCTTCGTAGGCAGCGATCGGCTGACCATCGAAGTTGAAGCAGACCGAGTTGGCGGGTGGGTTTCCACCTCCCGGATTCGATGGCTCAAGGAAGGTTGGGAGGTCAGCAGCAAGACACGGATCGATGGTGATCTCATTGATGTCCGGTGAGGTCTTGCCAGACTCGGACGAACGATAGAAGGTCTTGCCGGAGCTTGAAGTCGCCTTCAGTAGGTAGAAATCCGGGCTGGTGCAGACGATTGCTGCGGTGCCCTCCACTCCGCCCGAGAGTGTGTACTTGACCCCCGATGAGCCGTCGCTTGAAGCGATCACATCGGCGAGCGAGTCCGGGTCGCCCTCATGGATACCGGCGTGATACTTGCCATCGGTACTGACTGCGAATTCTTGAGCGTAGGCAAGATTCGCAAGGTCAGTCGTCGCGTTGTTGTCACGCGCGTTGTTGATGAGACCGGGAGCTGTCACTAGTCCAGCAGCGATGAGGATGGCAGACACCGCGATGGTGATGGTCTGCATGATTGAGTTCTCAGCTCGGTCGTAGCCGAGAAGCTCTCGTAGGTCGTGAAGGGTTCGGTTGAGCATGTTGGTGTTCTCCTTAGTGTTGTTTGGTCGTGTACCTCCGTTGCTGGATGGACAGTTTCTGATCTCAATTTTACAGGTGGATCAGCCCATTTTCGGATTTATCGCAAAACGCTAGATCATTCGAACATCACCGGAATTCCGATCAGTGGTTCCAGCAGTCGGGTGAACGCGATAGAAACTCGCACGCAGCCAAACGAAGTCGGACGAGTCGATGTCGAGTAGTGGATAGCGGTGAGCGCACCGTTCTCGCCATAGGACGGACGCTTCTCTGAGTGGGCGCTGATGAGGGCGATTGACTCTCCCGCCGATGTGGCATTCTCGCCGCCCGTATACGTCGCCGTGATGTAGCCCCAACCGTGGGGAGTGGGGTCGTCAGCGCTTCCGAGAGTGCCGATTTCTGAATGCAGGACTGTGCCGTCCTTGGCGACGAGCTGCACCTCGCCTGTGACGGTATCCACTGTCACCTTGCGGTCAATCTCACCAACCTCGAAGTCCGCAGCTCGTACGTACGCGAAGGTCACTGCTGGAGCCGTGCTGTCAGTCGTGGGCAGGCTCTTCCGTGATGGAGTGCCGATCAAGAGCCACCCGCCGTCAGCGCGCTCGGTACCGTACTCGCCGAACACTGCGACCGAAGTCACGTCCTCAACCGTCACGTGCGAGAGGGATGCAATTGGCTCAGCGTTCTTGCCCATCGCGGAGTAGAGCGCGACCAGAGGCGCGAGTGGTCGTGCCGTCTTCCACGTTTCGATGGGCGATACTTCGTCTTGCGCGAGCACATCCGAAATCACCGAGTCGTAGTACGCGAGCGGCACGTCTCCGAGAGCGCCCTGTGACGGTTGTCGGGGCACGGCTGGATACTGCTCGACCTTGAAGCCAGCGGTAACGGCTGAGGCTGGCTGAGCACCAGATTCGGGACTGGCGACAACATCCTCCGATTCACCGGGTGCGGTCACGACGAACACGAAGGTGGCAATCATCGCTAGGGAGACTGCGATAGCCGCGAGCTGGAGCTTTCTCTTCTTAGTAATCACTTGGTTCCTCCGGTTCTGGGGCGGTCGTCGTATCCGTGCCGCCTGCGGCGGCGAGGTCAAACGGAATGGCGACCGTGTAAACCGGTGCCTCCCAACCCGGAGGTGGGTTGCCGTTCGGGTGACGACCATCGAGGGTGACAGTGAGCGTCGCCTCACCGGAAACGTCGGGTGGCAGCTCGAACACGAGCGTTCGGTATCCGAGCGCCATCGTGCTTTCGCGTCCATCTTCCTTGTTGATTTCTGCGCTTACTGCGTCGTAGCTCTTCTCATCGATGGTGAGTGTCGCAGTCCGCTGCATCGCGTCTTCGCCGGGAGTGTGGATACCGACATCGATGGAAACAAGTCGGGACTGCGGAGTGAAGCTCTCGTCCGGGCAAGAAGCGAATACTTCGGTGACGGTCACCGCTCCAGCAATTTCCAGTGACGATTCGTACTGGTCGCCATTTGCATCCTCGGCGGTGTATTCCGTGGAGGTCTTCTCAAGCTCGAACGGCTCTTGCTGGTACGCATCGCACGGGTTGCCATCGAAGCCGAAGAGAGAGGATTCGGTGGGTGTTGGGGTCGAGATGTCGTCCGAGGGCGGCTCGGCAGTGGCGCAACCGGCGAGCAGCGTTACGAGCAGAGCTGCTGCGAGTGTGGCTCGGTTTCGGGTGTGGATGGCATTCATCGTGGTGTCCTTTCGGTAGTGGCGGGGTCGCCGGGAAACTGGTGAGGGGGTTGCTGGACCGTAGCGGGGGTTGACAGTTGCGTGCCTCGTTCGCCTTGTTGGAAGTCCCAGATGTTGAAGACGTTCTGGCTCGGCTTGGGGACGGCGCTACGGGGTACCGGGGTGCCGCCGTAGTTGATGACCGTGTTGTGAAGCGGCTGAGCGATTCCAAGTCGCGTTAGCCAGTCAGCTAGCTCCTGTTCGTCCTCTACGAAGTAGCCGTGTATGGCGTGCGTTCCACCACCGTTTATTTCTGCGATGCCGCGACCGGGGATGGCAGTGCGATCAGCTTCGTCGTCGTTCTTCGAATCGGATACAGCTACCTTGTGAGCGACCTCGTAAGCCTTCTTCGCGTCTTCGAGATCCTCGACGATCATCGAGAGGGCTGTGGCGTTTGCCCCACCGATTTGAAGTCGGTTACCGGCATTCGTCCGCATCTCGCCAGAACCCTTTCCGATGAGTTCAGTGCTCCAGACCTGAGTTCCGATTGCAATGTGGATACCCGTGAATCGAGCCTCACGAAGAATCTTTCCCGTGAGCGAAAGGAGCCGGGACTTGTTGGCATTTAGTGTTTCGGCTTCAACGCGCTCCGGGTCATCTTTAGGTAGTCCCGGTGGCACAGCGGCAAGAGTTACCGACGACGCGAACTCGTCGAAGACCGC
>JBIIAR010000289.1:0-3350 GCA_044239765.1 Microbacteriaceae bacterium | reverse complement strand
CCACGCAACACGGTGGAAAGCTCGGCGGGCGTCTTGAAGACGTCACCGGCCGGGCGAATGGCCTCGTGGGCCTCCTGCGCGTTCTTGCTCTTGCCGGCGTAGGTGCGCGGCTTCTCCGGGATCGTGTCGGCGCCGTAGAGCGCGGAGGCCTGCGAGCGGGCCGCGTCGATCGCCTGCTGCGAGAGCGAGTTCGAGTCGGTTCGCATGTAGGTGATGTAGCCGTTCTCGTACAGCCCCTGCGCGACGCTCATGGTCTGGCGAGCGCTGAAGCGCAGCTTGCGGCCGGCCTCCTGCTGCAGGGTCGAGGTCGTGAACGGGGCCGCCGGACGGCGCGTGTATGGCTTGGTCTCGAGGTTGCTCACCGTCAGGGTGGCCTTCTCGATTGCTGCGGCGAGCGCAGTTGCCGCGGCCTCATCCAGTGCAATCGAGTCGGACTTCAGCACGCCGCGGTCGTCGAAGTCGCGACCTGCGGCGATGCGCTTGCCGTTCACGCGCACGAGCTTGGAGTCGAACTGGTCCTTCTCCTCGCCCGGAGTGAGCGTGGCGGTGAGGTCCCAGTAGCTGGCGGCGATGAAGGCGAGGCGCTCGCGCTCGCGGTCGACGACGAGACGGGTGGCGGCGGACTGCACACGACCGGCGCTGAGACCGGGGCCGACCTTGCGCCAGAGCACGGGCGACACCTCGTAGCCGTACAGGCGGTCGAGGATGCGGCGGGTCTCCTGCGCATCCACCAGTGCGGTGTCGAGCTCGCGGGGGCTGTTCTTGGCGCGCTCGATCGCCTCCTTGGTGATCTCGTGAAAGACCATGCGCTTGACGGGAACCTTCGGCTGCAGCACCTGCAGCAGGTGCCAGGCGATGGCCTCCCCTTCGCGGTCCTCATCAGTTGCGAGGTAGAGCTCGTCGGCGTCTTTGAGGGCGCGCTTGAGATCGGCGACCGTCTTCTTCTTCGCGTCGCTGACCACGTAGTAGGGCTCGAAGCCGTTCTCGACGTCGACGCTGAACTTGCCGAGCGAGCCCTTCTTGAGCTCGGGGGGCAGGTTTTTCGGCTCGATGAGGTCGCGGATGTGACCGACGGAGGCCTGAACCTCGTAGCCATCGCCTAGGTACTGGCCGATCGTCTTCGCCTTGGCAGGCGACTCGACGATGACCAGTTTCTTCGTGCCGGGCACGGTGCTCCTCTTGTCAAAGCTTCTCTACAGGGTTGTAGAACCCCGCGAGCGACACCATACACACAGAAATAGGGGTCGCGCCTAATCGCGGGGCCCGGCAGATGCCTTCTGCTCGATCGTGAACCCGGCGATCTGCCTCTGCACGGTGATCGTGGCGACCAGCCCGTCGACCGTGCAGCTCGTCATCGTGGCGCCGTTGGCGGCAGCCACCTGTGCTGCTTGCTCGCAGGGATAGCCGGTCACCGCACCCACCCGCGCGTCGGCCGCCGCCAGCGCTGCCGCGTCGGCTGCGCCGGCGGTGGCGGACCTCGCAGCGAGCACAGCATATAGAGGTACGACCACCGCGACGAGGCACACGATCGCGCCGGCCAGCCCGATCGCGAGCACCGAGCCGGAGCCGCGCTCATGCAAGCGCACAGCTCTGCGCGCTCAGCGGCACGAAGAGTGGCGGCTGCGCCTCCAGGCTCAACCGCGCGCAGAGCAGGTCGCCCTGCGTGCTCGTGGACCGGGTAGCCCCCTCGAAGGTCGGAGCCGAGTCGCCGCGGCTGAGGGCCCGGGCGGTGACGGCCGCCGCGTCTTGCAGGCGCAGCTGCTGGGATCCCAGCTGCAGGCAGACCAGGCTGCCGGCGAGCACGAGCATGACGGCGGGGATCACCGCGGCGAACTCGGCCGTGACGCTTCCCCTATCCCCCGAAGCTGAGAGCACTGCGCACCAGGTCGGTGAGGATGCCCCGCACCTCATCGCTCTTCATGATCACGACGAGCAGGCCGGCGAAACCCACCGCCGCCATCGTCGCGATCGCGTACTCGGCCGTGGCCGAGCCGTCGTCGTTCTTCAGTCTCTTCATGCTGTGCTCCCTTCGCGGCGCGAGCGGGACCAGTCTGCGTTGACGCCTGCCGTCGCAGGTCGCCGCACCGCCGACTGTCGGCGCTGCGGACCTGTCGAGGAGCGGTCGGACCAAGGTTCCTAGGCGCGGGATGCCGTGGTCGCTTAGCGTTCAGCATGACCACCATCCCGCAATCTCAGCTGCGACTGGGCGGTATAGCGCTGATCATCGGCGGAACGCTGCTGTGCGTCGCGCTGGTGTTGATCTGCCAGCTCTCGCCCGTCGACTCCGGCTCCCCGCTCGACTGGGCGACGCGAAACTCGGTACTACTCGCGGTGAGCTACGAGCTTCTCGCCTTCGCGATGCTGGCGCTCGCGCCGGCGACTGTCGTGCTGCACCGTGTTCTCGCCCCGTCACACCCAGCTCGCGCCCTGCTCGCGTGCAGCACGCTGGCGCTAGCTCTCGTCGGTGTGCTCGTCACCGTGATCGTCGAGGGGCGCCTTGCCTATCCAATTGCCGGGTTGCCGCCCGCGCCGACGGCGACCACCGCTGTCGTGAGCGGCTTCTTCGGGGCGTTCCACTTCGCTCTGCTATTTCTCGGCTTGGCCCTGCTGCTGCTCGGCACCATTCGCGCTGGGGCACGGCAGGTGCTGACGCTCGGCGTCGGCGGGCTGCTGCTGCCCGCGTCGTTCCTCTGGCTCACTCCGGTCTGGCTCGAGTTTGCCGCGGCCGCGGGTGTGCTCGCTTGGGCGCTGGCGACCGGGGTATGGGTTCTGCGAAGCGTCACATCCCCGCAACTGTCGAGGAGATGACCGCGATGAGCAGCGGCGCGACACCGAGCGCCATGAAGGCGGGCAGAACGCAGACTCCGAGCGGGATCATCAGGCGCACCGCGAGCACGGCCGCCGCTTTCTGCGCGGCCGCGCGGGCATCCCGCCTCGCCTCGTCGGCTTCGGCACGCAGGAGGGCGGCCGCAGGAACACCCGCGCGTGCCGACAGCGCAAGCACGGCCTCGGCACCGCCGGTCTCCGGCAGCGAGAACTCCGTGAGGGCCGCCGCGACCGACGCGCGCGCCCGGTCGAGCGACCCTCCTCCGCTCACGGCAATCGCCAGCAGCTCAAGCTCCAGCCCGGGAAAGACCTCGGTAGGCTGGGCCGCGGCGACGAGCCGGCGGTTCCAGCGCCGCGCGAGAAGCAGCAGGGCGACGCCGACCCCGAGACACAGCAGCCCGGGAACCGTCGTGA
The DNA here is from genome assembly GCA_044239765.1 of Microbacteriaceae bacterium. Classification (GTDB taxonomy): domain Bacteria; phylum Actinomycetota; class Actinomycetes; order Actinomycetales; family Microbacteriaceae; genus Conyzicola. The sequence continues at coordinate 110 of JBIIAR010000289.1, read as the reverse complement.
ACAGCGTGCCGAGCGTGTTGAAGCCCAGCACCATTCCAAACAGGATGCCGACCACCGGCAGCGCGAGCACCAACCGGGCGGTGGCCACCGGGCCTGCAAGCGCGACCTCC
>JBIIAR010000288.1:0-3355 GCA_044239765.1 Microbacteriaceae bacterium | reverse complement strand
CGGCGGCAGGAGTGGCGAGCCCGAGGGTGAGCAGGGCTGCGGCGGCGAGGGTGATGGCGGTGCGCTTCATGGTGGTCTCCTTCGTTGGGGTCTTGTCGGCGCGACGCTTGCGGCAGTGTGCTGGGTTGACAGCGGGCGTCGGAACTTGGTCGGGGGCCCGCGATTGCGGAGGGGGACACGCTCGCGGTGACGGGATTTCGCGGCGGCGCGCCGCATCCGTCCTCCGTTTTCGTGGTGATCGGCTCGAGGCACTTGACAGTAGAATAGTACCGATATATCGTTAACACGTCTTGATAGAACAACGAAAGGATGGGTACGCAATGTTTAGCGAATCCAACACCCACGATCGACACGATCACCCCCGCCGCGGACGCGGCTTCGGACCGGGCGCTCCCGGCTTCGGCCCCGGCTTCGGCGGCTTCGGCCCCCGCGGCTTTCGCCCGCCCGGACCGCAGCGCAAGCGCCGCGGCGACGTGCGCTCCGCCATCATCAGCCTGCTGACCGAGGCGCCGAGCAACGGCTACGGCCTCATCAAGGGCATCGCCGAGAAGAGCGGCGGCACCTGGACCCCGAGCCCCGGCTCGGTCTACCCGACGCTGCAGCAGCTCGTCGACGAGGAGCTCATCGAGGCGGTCGGCGAAGGCCGCCGCACCGAGTTTCAGCTGACGGATGCCGGCCGCACCTACGCCACGGAGCACGCGGAGGAGCTGGAGAAGCTCTGGGCCGCCGCCTCAGACGAGGTGCACGCCGACGCTGGGCTGCACGAGAGCGTCGCCAAGCTCATGGGCGTCGTTCACCAGGTGCGCTTCGCCGCCACCGATGAGCAGCGCGCTGCCGCCGTCGTCAAGCTGGACGAGACGCGTCGCGCGCTGTACGCGATCCTCGCTGACTAGTCCCTCACCGCACTGCGCCCTTCCCCGATCTCGGGGAGGGGCGTTCTTGCGTTAACCGCTTTGAGAGAGTCGGCGCATGGCAGACAAAGACGCCCTCGGCCGCCGCGGCGAGCAGTTCGCCGCGGACTACCTGCAGGGCCAGGGCTTGAGCATCGTCGAGCGCAACTGGCGCTGCAGCCTTGGCGAGATCGACCTGGTCATGCGCGATGGCAGCGAGACCGTCTTCGTCGAGGTGAAGACGCGGGCCGGGCTGGGGTACGGGCATCCGCTCGAGGCGATCACCGCCGCGAAGCTGGCGCGGCTGCGACGGCTGGCGGCGAGCTGGTGCGAGGCACACCCCGATCACGGCGGCAGCATCCGTATCGATGCGGTGGCGGTCGTGGCTCCGCGCGGGGGTGTCGTGCAGATTGAGCATCTGCGGCGGGTGTTCTAGGGTGGGGGTGTGTACAGCTTCGACATCCTTCAGCCCACGCGCTGATCCGTCGAGCCGCGTCTCCGGGTCAGCCACTGACCTATCAGGAGTCGCATGTCTATCTCGCTCACCACCCTCGGCCTTGAGTGGCCCGACGGCACGGTCGCCCTCCGCGACCTGACCGCCCACTTCGGCTCCGGCCGCACCGGCCTCGTCGGACTCAACGGCTCGGGCAAGTCGACGCTGCTCAGGCTGATCGGCGGCATCATCGCCCCAACGAGCGGATCGATCACGGTCGACGGCGATGTCGCCTACCTTCCCCAGACCCTCACCCTCGACACCGACGCAACGGTCGCCGACCTGCTCGGCGTGCGCGCGAAGCTCGACGCCCTGCGGGCCATCGAGGCGGGCGACGTCTCCGTAGAGAACTTCGACACGATCGGTGACGACTGGGACGTCGAGTCTCGCGCGCGCGAGACCGGCTACGACATCGATCGATCCGTCGGCACCCTGTCGGGCGGCGAGGCCGTGCTCGTCGCGATCGCCGGGCTGCAGCTGCGCGGCGCGGCCGTCACCCTGCTCGACGAGCCGACGAACAACCTGGACCGCGATGCCCGGGCGCGCCTTGGCTCGATGATCCAGGGCTGGCGCGGCACCCTGATCGTCGTCAGCCACGACACCACGCTGCTCGAGCTCATGGACGACACGGTCGAGCTGCGCGACGGCGCGCTCACCTTCTATGGCGGCCCGTACAGCACCTACGTCTCGTCGCTCGACCGCGAGCAGGCGGCTGCCCGGCAGGCGCTGAAGACGGCCGAGCAGGTGGTCAAGCTCGAGAAGCGGCAGCGCATCGAGGCCGAGACGAAGATCGCCCACTCCAGCGCCAAGGGCAAGGCCGACCGCGGCAGCCTGCCGAAGATCCTGCTCAACGGCAGAAAGAACGCGGCGCAGGTGAGCGCCGGCAAGCTGCGCACCGACCTCAGCGGCAAAGCGGCGGATGCGGCGACCGCTGCCTCCGAGGCGGAGCTGCGTGTTCGAGACGACGACCTCATCCACGTCGACCTGCCTGACCCGGGACTGGCAGCCGGACGCCGGATCGCTGAGCTACCCGGCGCCACCCAGACCGTCATCATCCAGGGTCCGGAAAGGGTAGCGCTCACCGGGCCGAACGGCGTCGGCAAGACGACTCTCTTGGGCAACCTCGTCAGGCACACCGACCGCATCGGCTATCTGACGCAGCGCCTCGACGGGCTCGACGAGCAGGCGAGCGTGCTCGAGAACGTGCGGGCGGCGGCGCCGAGTGTGCCGCCGGGGGAGGTGCGCAACCGGCTGGCGAGGTTTCTCATCCGTGGCTCTGCCGTAGATCGGCCCGTGCACAGTCTCTCTGGGGGCGAGCGCTTTCGGGTCGCCCTCGCCTGCCTGCTGCTGGCCGACCCGCCGCACTGGCTGCTGGTGCTCGACGAGCCGACGAACAACCTCGACCTGCACAGCGTCGACCAGCTGGTGTCGGCGCTGAGCTCGTACAAGGGTGCGCTGCTAGTGGTGAGCCATGATGATGCTTTTCTGCAGCGGCTGGGGGTTGAGGTGTGGCTGACGTTGGATGCAGGGGGCGCGTTGCGCAGAGAGGGCTAGCCCTCCTCAAAGTCCCCCCGTCGGGCCCGTACGGCCACACGCACGAACACGGTCTCCAAAAAGGCAGCGATCAGCAGAAAGAACCACGGCGCGTCGCCGCGCACCACGCCAAACGCGCCGAACGCGCCGAGGGCGCCGCACATGACGACGTTGACAAGTGCGCCAACCGCACCAAAGGGACCGAACCTGCCCCCCGCAGTCGAGGTAGATCGGTGCATGCGGTCGATGTATCTGTCGAGGAGCGCGATCACCGGATCAGTATGGCGGTTGCCACTCACTAATCCGCAACACGTCTTCTCAGCACACAGCTGCAGGCTGCAAGCGTCGACAGACAAGCGGCTCCGCCACCATCGACCCCATGCCCGTTGGTCGCACCCACTCCATCTCGCTGCTCGGCATGACCGGCGCGGTCGTCGAG
>JBIIAR010000287.1:0-3370 GCA_044239765.1 Microbacteriaceae bacterium | reverse complement strand
AGGTCCAGGGCGGCAGTGAGTCAAGCAGCCGCAGGCCCTCCGGGGTCAGCAGCTCGCGCAGCTCCGATTGCTCCATGTACGCAACCGTAGCAATTGGCACTCGCGTTGATTGAGTGCCAGCCCCCGGCTATAGTTGCATTGGCACTCTGCCATTGCGGGTGCCAACCACAGTTTTAGTTTGTTGAGAAAGAAGAGGTCAACCGTGTCGGTCGCCATCAAGCCGCTCGAGGATCGCATTGTCATCCAGCAGGTCGAAGCAGAAACCACTACTGCCTCTGGGCTCGTCATTCCTGACACTGCCAAGGAGAAGCCCCAGGAGGGCGAGGTCGTCGCCGTTGGACCGGGTCGCATCGACGACAACGGAAACCGCGTTCCCCTCGACATCGTCGTGGGCGACAAGGTCATCTACTCCAAGTACGGCGGAACCGAGGTGAAGTACGGCGGCGTTGACTACCTCGTGCTCTCCGCACGCGACGTTCTCGCTGTTGTAGTGCGCTAGCGCCAAACAGCACACGCTTTTCTGCCAGAAAGACCCGGCTCCATGGGAGCCGGGTCTTTCTGCGTTCGGGGCGAGCCTAGGCTGGGAAGGTGCCAGACCAGACCCCCGAGAGACGTACCGCGATCGGGCTGACCTTCGCTGTCTCTGCGTACGTTCTCTGGGGCTTCCTCCCGCTCTACTTCAGCGCCCTCGCACCCGCCGGAGCCATCGAAGTCGTTGCGTGGCGTGTTCTGCTCTCGCTCGTGTTCTGCGCGGCGCTGCTCACGGTGACCCGCGGGTGGGGCGCCCTCTTCGTGATCGTGCGCGACCGCCGCACGATGCTGACCATGGGCGCGGCCGGCGTCTTCATCCTCGTCAACTGGCTGGTCTACGTGTTCGCCGCGCTCAGCGGCCACGTGGTCGAGGCGTCGCTCGGCTACTTCACCAACCCGATCGTCACGGTGCTGCTCGGGGTGATCGTGCTGCGCGAACGTCTGCGCCCACTGCGGTGGACCGCGATCGGCATCAGCGCCCTCGCCGTGCTCGTGCTCGCCGTCAACTACGGCAAGTTTCCGTGGATCGCGCTCGCGCTCGCGTTCTCCTTCGGACTCTACGGCTTCATCAAGAAGCAGGTCGGTGCGCGCGTCGACGCGATCAGCGGCCTCACTATCGAGACCGCATGGCTGGCTCCGCTCGCGGCCGTGGTCGTGGTGGTCCTCGCGATCAACGGCGACCTCGTCATGGGAACCCAGGGCACCGGCCACACGGTGCTGCTGCTGCTGGCCGGTGGCATCACGGCGATCCCGCTGCTGCTGTTTGCCGCCGCGGCTCGGCGCCTTCCGCTCGCCTACCTCGGGCTCACACAGTACTTCGCACCGGTGATTCAGTTTCTCATCGGGGTGTTCATCTTTCGCGAGGACATGCCCTTCGCCCGCTGGCTCGGCTTCGTTCTGGTCTGGGTCGCCCTCGTGGTGCTGACCATCGACATGCTCCGCAGCAATCGCGCGAACCGTCGCGCCGCGCTCGAACCGATCTAGCCAGCCGATAGGGTTCCGGTAGTCCCGTTCGGCGAAAGGATCCCCGTGTCGCGCTCGCGCCTGCTCGCTACCGGCCTCGGTCTGGCCGTTGCCGCGCTGCTGGTCGGCTGCTCTGACACCGGCCTCGCGATGCCGACCCCGACGCCGTCCCCGACCTACGCGGTCACCGGCGACGGCGTGCTGCGCATCGGCACGCTCTTCGCCACCAGCGGCACCTACGCCTCCCTCGGCGCGGGCCAGGTCGCCGGAGTCGAGGCGGCGGTGCGCGAGATCAACGAGGCGGGCGGCGTCAACGGCGTGCCCGTCGAGGTCTTTCACCGCAACTCCGGGGATGCGACGACAGAGACCGCGGAGGCATCGTATGCCGACCTCGTCGCGAAGGGGGTCGATGTTGTCGTCGGGCCGTCGTCATCCGTTCTCGCGCAGCGTCTTGTCGAGCCGGTGATCGCTGCCGGCGTGCCGCTGATCTCTCCGGCCGCCACCCTGCCCGCGCTGAGCACGCTCGAAGACGACGGACTCGTGTTCCGCACCATCGGCAGCTACAGCGCGCAGGGCACCGTCATCAGCGACGCTCTCGTCGAGGCGAAGGCGAAGTCGGTCGCCTACGTCTACGTCGACGACGCCTCGGGGCAGGCGCTGCTCGAGTCGATCACCGCGGGGGCAGAGGACGGCGGACTCGACCTCGCCTACTCCGGCACCTTCAAGCCGACGGCCACCGACTTCTCCAGCATCGTCTCGAAGGTGAAGAAGGCCGACCCGGACGCCGTCGTCATCTCAAGCGCGGCCGACGCCGCCAACTCGACTGCGGCGCTCATTGCCGCTCTCACCACCGCGAAGCTCGGCGGTGCGAAGCTGTGGCTCACCAGCCAGAGCGTCGCGGACTACTCGCAGGCGCTACCCGCGGGCGTGATCGACAAGGTCAACGGCGTGCTCGAGGGCTCCCAGCCGGATGACGCCTTCATCGCGCGCCTCACGCAGGCCGACCCCTCGGTCGGCGCCTACCGCTACGCACAGGAGGCCTACGACGCGACGATCATGGCTGCGCTCGCGGCCACCGTCGCAGGCGATGACGGCGGCCCCGCCGTCGCCCGCCTGCTGCCCGTCATCTCGAGGGACGGCATTACGTGCACCAGCTTCGGTGCGTGTGCCGACGTGCTGCGCACCGAGCCAGACATCAACTACGACGGCATCAGCGGCCCGCTCGACCTCACCGCCGCGGGCGATGTGAGCAGCGCGAGCTGGGGCATCTACGTCTACGGGGCGGGCAATACCGCGAGCCTCGTTCGCACCGTCATTGCGGGCTGAACGTAGCAATTGGTAACGATCTGACCCTGTTACGTGGCTGTAACACCCACGTATTGTGCCAGCACCAATTGACCCGTAGCTTGGCAGAACAGCTGTGCATTCAGTACGACTGTGTCCCAAACACATTCACCAAGCAAGGAGCAACATGAGCGTATTCGCGAAGGCCTCGGCCTCCCGCTCGCGGTCTCTCAAGGCAGTTCTGGGTGGCGTCGCCATCCTGTCCGCTAGCGCACTCGTCCTGACCGGCTGCGCGCCGGCCGAAGACGACGCCACGCCGGCGAAGCCCACTGAGACCCTGGAACTGAAGATCGGTACGGTTCTGCCGCAGACCGGTTCGCTCGCGTTCCTCGGCCCGCCCGAGGAGGCCGGCGTTGCGCTTGCCGCCAAGGAGATCAACGACGCCGACCTCGGCGTCAACGTGACCGTCGAGTACGGCGACTCCGGAGACGTCGACAACAAGGCGTTCGCCACCACGGTTCCGAAGCTCCTCGACAGCGGCGTCTCCGCCGTTATCGGTGCAGCCTCGTCCGGTGTCTCGAAGCTCTTCATC
>JBIIAR010000024.1:0-13025 GCA_044239765.1 Microbacteriaceae bacterium | reverse complement strand
GCTCTCGACATACTCCTCAGGAATATGCGCGTCGACGGGCAGCTCGAGCCGCAGCTCGGTCTGGCCCTCGGCCACATCGCCGCGGAAGGCGTTGACGGCCTCGCCGATCATCCGAAGGTAAAGGTCGAAGCCGACCCCCGCGATGAAGCCCGACTGCTCGCCGCCGAGCAGGTTGCCAGCGCCGCGAATCTCGAGGTCTTTCAGCGCGATCTGCATGCCCGCGCCGAGCTCGTTGTTCGCCGCAATCGTTGCGAGGCGCTCGTGGGCGGTCTCGCTGAGCGGCTTCTCTGCGTCGTAGAGAAAGTAGGCGTAGGCGCGTTCGCGGCCGCGTCCGACGCGGCCACGCAGCTGGTGCAGCTGCGAGAGGCCGAACTTGTCGGCGCGGTCGATGATAAGGGTGTTCGCGTTGGCGATATCCAAGCCGGTTTCGATGATGGTCGTCGAGACCAGCACGTCGGCACGGCGCTCCCAGAAGTCGACCATCACCTGCTCGAGGTCAGCCTCGCTCATCTGGCCGTGCGCGACGGCGACGCGTGCCTCGGGCACGAGCTCCTTGATCTGCGCGGCGACGCGGGTGATCGAGCTCACCCGGTTGTGCACGTAGAAGATCTGGCCCTCGCGCAGCAGCTCACGACGAATCGCAGCGGTCACCTGCCGGTCGCTGTGCGGGCCGACGAAGGTGAGAATGGGGTGCCGGTCTTCGGGCGGTGTGGCGAGAGTGCTCATCTCCCGGATGCCCGTCACCGCCATCTCGAGCGTGCGCGGAATCGGGGTCGCGGTCATCGCCAGAATGTCGACGTTGGTCTTCAGCTTCTTCAGGGCATCCTTGTGCTCAACACCGAAGCGCTGCTCCTCGTCGATGATCACGAGGCCGAGGTCTTTGAACGCGATGGTCGAGCCGAGCAGGCGGTGGGTGCCGATGACCACGTCGACGGTGCCGTCGGCCATGCCGGCGATCGTCTCTTTCGACTCCTTGTCCGTCTGAAAACGGGACAGCGCGCGCAGGTGCACCGGGAACCCCGCGAACCGCTCGGCGAAGGTCTCCATGTGCTGCCGCACCAGCAGCGTCGTCGGCACGATCATCGCCACCTGCTTGCCGTCCTGCACCGCCTTGAAGGCGGCGCGCACCGCGACCTCCGTCTTGCCGTAGCCGACGTCGCCCGAGAGCAGGCGGTCCATCGGGATCGGCCGCTCCATGTCGGCCTTCACCTCTTCGATCGTCTGCAGCTGGTCGAGGGTCTCGGCGAAGGGGAACGCGTCTTCGAGCTCGCGCTGCCACGGGGTGTCTGGCGGAAATGCATGGCCCTTGCTCGACATGCGCGCGCTGTAGAGCTTCACCAGCTCGACGGCGATGTCGCGCACCGCCTTGCGTGCCTTGCCCTTCGCGGCCGCCCAGTCGCTGCCGCCCATCTTGCTGACCGCCGGGGCCTCACCGCCGACGTAGCGCGTGATGAGATCGAGCTGGTCGGTGGGAACGTAGAGCTTGTCACCGGGGTAGCCACGCTTGTTGGGCGCGTACTCGAGCACGAGAAACTCGCGCTGCCGCTTCACCGGGTTGCGGCCGCCACTCGAGACCTCGCGGCTGACCAGCTCGAGAAACTTGCCGACGCCGTGCGTCTGGTGCACCACGTAGTCGCCCGCCTTCAGCTGCAGCGGGTCGACGACATTCTTGCGGCGCGACGCCAGCTTCTTCGGCTGGCGGGTGTCATAGCCCGCGCTGCGCCCGAAGAACTCCGACTCACTGATGAGCGCGAGCTTCACCCCCGCGAGCTCGAAGCCCTGCTCGACGGATGCCTTCGCAATGTAGGCAACGCCCGTCTCGAGCACCGTCGGCAGCGTCTCAACCGGTCGGGCCGCCAGACCGCGCTCAGCGAGCACGTCGGCAGCGCGCTCCACGAGCCCCGAGCCCTGCGCCGCGACGACAACCGACCAGCCGTCTTTCAGCAGGGTCTCGACGTGGGCGAGGGCACCATCCGGTACGCCGGCGAAGCTCGGCACCGGGCTCGCCTCGATGCGCAGGTACTCCCCCGCGTCCTCCTCGGGCAGCGCGCCCGCGTTGAACTGCGAGAAGGTCCACCAGGGGCGGCCGCCCGCCGAGTCGCGCAGCGCGCCCAGGGTGAGAAACTCGCCGGAGTCGAGGTCGATCGGCGCCTCGGCGCCGACGGTGGCGGCATTCCACGCGGCGCTGAGAAACTCCTTGTTCGTCTCGACGAGGTTGTGGGCCCGGTCGGTGATGCGCTCTGGCGAGAGAATCGCGATCGCGGCATCCGACGGCAGGTAGTGGGTGATCGGCACCAGCCGGTCGAGCAGGGCGGGGGCGAGCGACTCCATGCCCTCGACCGGGATGCCCTCCGAGATCCTCGCGAGCAACGTCGACAGCGACGGAAACTCGTGCTGCATCTCGCGCGCGCGCTGGCGCACCGCCGGGCTCAGCAGCAGTTCGCGGCTCGGCGGCAGCGCCACCGACTGCACGACCTCTGGGAGGGAGCGCTGGTCGCTCACCGAGAACTGGCGCAGCTGCTCGAGCTCGTCGCCGAAGAACTCCACGCGCACGGGGTGGTCTTCGGTCGGCGGAAAGACATCGAGGATGCCGCCGCGAACCGCGAACTCGCCTCGGCGGGTCACGAGGTCGACCCGCGAGTAGGCGAGGTCGACGAGACGCGACGAGAGCTGGGCGAGGTCGTAGCCGCGGCCTCCGGCGGTCAGCACGACCGGCTCGAAGTCGACGAGGTTGTCGGCCATGGGCTGCAGAGCGGCACGAACACTGGCGACGACCACCAGCATCCCCTCGCTGTGCTCATGCAGGAGGCGCAGCGCGGCGGCGCGCTTGCCGACCGTCTCAGCGCTCGGGCTCAGACGCTCGTGCGGCAGGGTCTCCCACGAGGGAAAGTCGACGATCGTCGCGTCGGGCAGGTAGCAGCCGAGGGCAGAGCGCAGCGCCTCGGACTCGCGCCCCGTCGCCACAATGGCGAACAGCACGCTGCGCTTCTGCATGAGGCCCGCGAGAAGCGGGGCACGCAGCCCGTCAACGAGGGAGAAATCGGCACTGTTGCGACCGTAGGTCAGTGCCCTCTCGAAGTCGCGGGCGCGCGAAAGCCCAGTGATAATTCCTTCGAGAGTCACCCGATGAGTCTACGCAAGTGCCCCGACGTGCACTGTCGCGGCCAGACCGTCGACGAAGCTCGGGTACTGCGGCTTCCAGCGCAGCTCGCGTCGGGCGCGCGCCGTCGACAGGCGCATCGAGGTGCTCGCGATCAGCTCGGCGGTGAACGGCGCGGATGCCCGCAGCAGCCACGGAGCAACCTCGCGCGGCAGCGACCGCCCCTCGGCGATCGCGCTCGCGTGCTGCAGCTCGCGCCAGCTCACGGGGGTGTCATCGGCGATGTTGTATGCGGCACCGCGCTTGCCGCGGGTGAGCGCGGCGACAGCGGCGGATGCGGCATCCACGGTGTGCAGCAGGGGCAGCGCCCCCTCCCAGCCGGCGGCAACCACCGGAGATGACGTGCCGTACAGCAGCCCGTAGCGCAGCGCGATGCCCCCGGCCGCGCGCACCTGCTGCTCGTTGCTCAGCACGGCCAGCTGCACGGCATCGGTCTGCGCGCCGAAAGGCTCTGACTCGTCGAGGGGCACATCGCCGTGGTCACCGAAGCCATAGCCATAGAAGACGGATGCGGCGACGACACGCTTCGCCCCCGTCTCGCGCGCGACGGCGAGCAGGGTGCTCGTGCCCTCGGTGCGCAGCCGGTTGGTGCGCCACATGTGGCTCGCGGTCAGCGGCGGGCGGCGCAGCGCGGTGGCCTGGTGAATGACCGCGTCGAACTCGAGGCCGTCGACCGCGCGCAGCACCGCATCGCGGTCGAGCAGGTCAACGCCGAGCTTCGCACGGGGGCCAGCGGTGCGGGCGAGCCCCGTGACCTCGTGGTCGGCCTCGATCAGCTGACGGCGCAGCTCGGTGCCGATGGCACCCGTCGCTCCGGCCAGTAGAACTCGCATTCCACCGAGAATACTTTGCGTCGCCTGAGTATTTGTCGGGACTACTCGCGCGGGCTGTGAAAGCGCAGCTGCGCGGGGATGAGCCCGTCTTTCGCGACGATCTCGACCGCATCCGCCGCGTCAGCAAGCAGGTTGGGCAGGGTCTTGCGTTCCTCTGGCCCGAAGTCGCGCAGCACGAAATCGGCGGCGGGCTGCCTGCCGGGAGGGCGGCCGATGCCAACCCGCACGCGAACGAAGTCGGGGGTGCCGATCGCCGCGGCGATGTCGCGCACGCCGTTGTGGCCTCCGTGGCCGCCGCCGGTCTTGAGCTTGATCGTGTCGAAGGGAATGTCGAGCTCGTCGTGCACGACGATGAGGTTCTCTGGCAGCACCTTGTAGAAGCGCATCAGCGCTGCGACCGGTGCACCCGACACGTTCATGTAGGTGTTCGGCTTGGCCAGGATCAGGCGCGGCGAATCCGAGCCGGTGCGCCCCTCGGCGACGGCGGCGTTCGCCTTGTGGCTCTTGAACGTCGCGCGCATGCGGTCAGACAGCTCGGCGAGAGCCATCTGGCCGACGTTGTGACGGTTGCCCGCGTAGTCGGGCCCGGGGTTGCCGAGCCCGACTACGAGCCACACAGTGTCGTTCAGTTGTTACTCAGCATCCTCGGCCGGAGCGGCGTCGGCGGCCGGAGCAGCCTCGTCGTCCGACTCGCCGAGGTCCTGCTCAGCGGCGGTGCTGACCGCGACGATGAGGGTGTCACCGTCGGTGATGAGGGTCGAGCCGGTCGGCAGGGTGAGGTCCTTGGCGAGCAGCGAGAAGCCGTCTTCAGCGCCCTCGATCGAGACGACGATCGACTCGGGAATGTGGGTGGCCTCAGCCTCGAGCGAGATGGTGTTGGCGTCCTGGTTGACGAGCGTGCCGGGGGCAGCCTCGCCCTCGAGGTGAATCGTCACGTCGACGGTGACCTTCTCGCCCTTGCGCACGACGATGAGGTCGATGTGCTCGATGATCTGGCGAACCGGGTCCTTCTGCACGTCCTTGACGAGGGCGAGCTGGATCTTGCCATCGATGTCGAGCTCGAGCACCTGGTTCGACTTGCGCAGAATGAGCGCGGTCTCGTGGCCAGGCAGCGTGACGTGCTGCGGCTCGGTGCCGTGGCCGTAGATGACGGCGGGAATCTTGCCGGTCGCGCGGATCTTGCGCGCGACGCCCTTGCCGAAGGTGCTGCGGGCCTCAGTCGTGAGGTGGTTGCTGTTGTTGTCAGCCATGATGACTCTCCTTGGTTTCAACTCGAACGTACGAACAACGTGAGGAAACAGAGAACTGATCCACCGCGTCGATAACGGAACCGCATAGGTGCGATTCCCTCGCCGAAGTACCCTGTGATGCTACACGGGTACGGCGGGTGCCGCATCCGCCCGTTGTTCGAGACGCCGGCGACGTGGCTCAATCTGCGGGTATGAGTCGGCATTGACGCCAGACACCCGCGGTTTGTGCCACCTCGCGACTCCATCCTTGTTTGGCGTGCGCTGTAGCCTGTATCTCGGCTTTTGTTCGATCGCACTTACGAGGAGTTCCCCCACATGTCACAGGCAAACATCGGCGTAGTCGGCATGGCGGTCATGGGGTCGAACCTGGCCCGCAACCTCGCCTCCCGTGAAGGCAACACCGTTGCCATCTTCAACCGCTCGTTCGAGAAGACCCAGACCGTGCTCGACGAGCACCCCGAGGCCAACTTCGTCGCCGCCAAGACCTACGAGGAGTTCGCCTCGTCGCTGTCGAAGCCGCGCACCGCGATCATCATGGTGCAGGCAGGCAAGGGCACCGACGCTGTCATCGACGCGCTCACCGAGGTCTTCGAGCCGGGCGACATCATCGTCGACGGCGGCAACGCGCTCTTCACCGACACCATCCGCCGCGAGAAGGCGGTGCGCGAGACCGGCATCAACTTCGTCGGCGCCGGCATCTCGGGCGGCGAGGAGGGCGCACTGCTCGGCCCGTCGATCATGCCCGGCGGCAGTGCAGAGGCGTGGGAGACGCTCGGCCCCATCCTCAAGTCCATCGCGGCGGTCGCCGAAGGCGAGCCCTGCGTCACCCACGTCGGCACCGACGGCGCCGGCCACTTCGTCAAGATGATCCACAACGGCATCGAGTACGCCGACATGCAGCTCATCGCCGAGGCCTACGACCTCATTCGCCGCGGCACCGGCAAGACCCCCGCCGAGATCAGCGACATCTTCACCGAGTGGAACAAGGGCGACCTCGAGAGCTACCTCATCGAGATCACCGCCGAGGTGCTCAAGCAGGTCGACGCCGAGACGGGCACCCCCCTCGTTGACCTGATCCTCGACCAGGCGGGGTCGAAGGGCACCGGCGTCTGGACGGTGCAGACCGCGCTCGACCTCGGCATCCCCGTCAGCGGCATCGCCGAGGCGGTGTTCGCCCGCTCGCTGTCGTCCAAGCCCGCGCAGCGTTCTGCGGCATCCGCTCTTCCCGGTCCGTCGTCCGACGACTTCAAGCCCGCCGACCCCGACGCCTTCATCGAGGGTGTGCGCCTCGCGCTCTACGCCTCGAAGGTGATCGCCTACTCGCAGGGCTTCGACGCCATCGTGGCCGGTGCTGAGCAGTACGGATGGGACATCAAGAAGGGCGAGATCGCCAAGATCTGGCGTGGCGGCTGCATCATCCGCGCCCGGTTCCTCAACCGCATCACCGAGGCCTACGCCGCGGATCCGGGCCTCGTCGCCCTCGTCACCGCCCCGTTCTTCGCCGACGTGATGGGCACCGCGCAGACCGCGTGGCGCAACGTCGTCGCGGATGCCGCCAAGGCAGGAATCCCCGCCCCCGCCTTCTCGTCGTCGCTGTCGTACTACGACGGACTGCGCGCCGACCGCCTGCCGGCCGCCCTTGTGCAGGGCCAGCGCGACTTCTTCGGCGCCCACACCTACAAGCGCGTCGACAAGGACGGCACCTTCCACACGCTGTGGTCGGGCGACCGCACCGAGATCGAAGCGGTCGACAGCCACTAGCCATGTCGGCGTTGTCGGAGGCCAGGAAGAGCTGGAACGCCGCATTCCAGATCTCGGCGAAGAGCCGGGGACTTGAGGCCACCACCCAGTGGTCGGCGAAAGTCGGAGACCTGTTCTTCTTCGACGGCAGCGGCATGGTCTATACGCAGAAGTCGCCGGAAGGCGGCTTCGTCACGGGCCTCGGCTTCACCGCCAAGCCCTGGGCCATCGACAGCATGCTGTGGACGACGCTCGGCGGTGACATGGGCGGCCCCCGGCAGCGCACCAGACTGCGCGCGGTGGGCGCATTCGCCGTATTCGGCGAGAGCTTCGGACACTCGAGCGGAACCACCGCCGTGGATCCGGAGATCGACACAGCGCGCCAGATCGACGAGTTCATCGCGGCGGCTGACGCCTACGAGCGCGAGGTGCCCGATGTTCGCTCCTTCATTGAGCGCATTGAGGCGTTGCGTGCCGAACGCCCCGACATTCCGCACCGGCACCGCCTGCTGCTGACCCTCGCGCTCGTTCTCGACAAGCAGACGGATGCGGCGGCCGCGATCATCGACGCGCAGCAGCCTTTCGGCGGCAGCTTCTCGGTCGGCGATGCGGACGTCTGGACGATGCTGCAGACTGCCCTGCGAACGCGCACCGGCATCTTCGACCCCGACTACACGCCGAGCTATTAGAGGAGCAAGCGACAGTGACGGTAGACGAACCCGAGAAGCTGGATGCTGTGGGATTCCGCCCCGACGACGGACAGCTCGAGCTGGTCATCTACGACCACCTCGAGTGGGACGACGAAGACGAGCACCTCGAGGCGCTGACCGACAAGTTCAACGGCTACATGGTGTTTCTGAACAGCGGGCAGCTGGCCGAGATCTTTCCGGATGCCGAGCCGTCCTCGTATGAGAGCCCGTGGATCCGCACTGTCTTTGCCTACACCCCGCCGGAGACGGCTGTCGCCTTTCTCCAGGGCCTCGCCGACCAGCTGCGCCCGCACGGGCTGACGATCGCCTACGACACGACCGACACGTCGCCGCGCTCTAGCTTCGTGCTGTAGCCGCGCTCGCTGACTGGCGGGCCTCCGCATGGCGGTGTCCGATCGTCTCGTAGCCCACCACGACCACGGCGGGCGCGAGCATGAGCACGATCAGGCACCAGCCGATCGACGCGCCCATGACCGCGAGCGCGACGGCGATAAGCACAACGCCGACGGCGCCCGCGATGAGCCAGAGGTGGAATAGGTCGATAAAGCTGGTGAGAAACACGTAAAGGCCGAAGAGCGCGGCGCAGAAGACGAGAATCGGTACGGCGACAGTGATCACGGCGCCGAGGGTGCCGAGCTCGGAGTGGTCCTCGATCACGTAGGCCGCGACGTGCAGTCCGGCGCCCGTGGCCGCCACCGCCATGAACACGACGATGTGGCCGTAGCCGAATCCCCAGCCCCGCCCGCGGTTGCCGGCCAGGGCATCTCCCGCGTCGACGATGAAGTAGGTCCACCAGAGGCCGAAGGTGAGCCCGACGCCGGCGACGATCACCAGCACGGCCTCGAGGCTCCACCCCTGCTCCTGCACGATCGCCGAGACACTCGCCACGGTGCCGAAGATGCCCTCGCCAAGCGTGATGATCGTCAGCAGGCCGTAGCGCTCCGCGATGTGGTGCGGGTGCCATGGCGTGCCCGACGTCTTGCGCTCTGCGAGCACCGGTCCGAGCATCTCGAGGCCGAAGAAGAGCACGGCGAGCGCCACGGTCGGCCAGAAGGGAAGCGACGCGAAGCCGATAGCGAGCCAGCCGATCTGGGCAAGCGAGATCCACTTCGCGTAGGCGAGAGCGGTCGCCCGTCGCTCGGGATCCTGTCGGGCGGCCCGCAGCCACTGCGCGACGAGAGCAATGCGCATGACCACATAGCCGATGACGAGCACCCGGTTGTCGACATGCTCACCGTGGTCAATGGACTCGAAGACGGCGGGAATGCCCAGCGCCACGACAATGACGCCGATCATCTGCACCATGGTCGCCAACCGGTAGAACCAGTCATCCGTGTCATAGGCGGAGGCGAACCACGTGAAGTTGATCCATGCCCAGCAGACAGAGAACATCGCGAAGGCAAAGCCCGCGAGCGCGGAGGCGATGTGGCCCTCGGCGAGAAGGTGGGCGAAGGAGCCGCTCGCCTGGCCGATGGCGAGCACGAAGGCGAGGTCGAAGAGCAGCTCGAGCGGAGTGGCCGCGCGATGGTGCTCGCCCGGGTCGCGACCGGTCATGCGGGCGAGGCGGTAGGCGATTGGGCTCGTCATGCGCCCATGTTCTCACAGCCACGATCGTTCGAGATTCTGCCAAAACCGGTCACGCGGTCTCGACGGGTGCGACGATGCACCCATGCCTCGAGAAACCGAACTGCTCGCCGCCGTCGACCTCTACTTTCGCGCGCTCTACGCCTGCGACGTGACCCTGCTCGACAGCGTCTTTCACCCCGCCAGCTCGCTCTTCGACGTGGACGAGGGCACAGTGGTCGTCGACCCCTACCCCGCGTGGCGCGCTGTCGTCGAGGCGCGAAAGTCTCCCGCGTCGGTCAACCAGCAGCGCAACGAGCAGATCGTCAGCGTGAGCTGGCTCTCAGAGAAGGCAGCCTCGGTGCACGTGCGCCTGCAGGTGCTCGACAGCATCTTCGTCGACCACCTCTCGTTCGTCGACGGACCAGACGGATGGCGGATCGTCGCGAAGGTGTGGCACCTCGAGTCGACGCTCTAGCGCCACTCGACCCGCAGCACCCTGATCGCCTCGTCGAGGCTTCGCGCGCCGACCGCGTCGATGTAGGCCCTCGCGGCGGCGCGCGCCTCGTCGCTGATCGCCTCGACCGCGCGAACGCGGGTGCCCGCGCGGGTCGACTCGAGCAGGCCGTCTGCCTCGAGCTGCGAGTAGGCCCGCGCGACCGTTCCCGGGGCGATATGCAGGTCGCCCGCCAGCTGGCGCACGCTCGGCAGGCGGTGTCCGGCCGACAGCTCACCGGCACGAATCTGGTCGGTCAGCTGCTCTCGGATCTGCTCGAAAGGAGGGCGGGGGTCGCCCTCGTCAATCGCTATCACTGGGGATCCCCAACCCGGAAGGCGCTGCGGGTTGCGAGGCGCACGGCGACGCCAAGGAAGGCGACGCCCGCGGCGAGAGCCGCGACTCCGAGAACGAGCTCGATGATGGCGACCGCCTGCAGGGGGGCGTACGGGGCGATGGAGGCGTCCGTTCCTCCGATGCTCGCGTCGATGCCGCCAGCCACGTTCAGCGTCGGGATGCCTGCACCGGTGAGCGCGACACCAACCGTTGCGAGTGCGGCGGCGACGCTGATGCCGACGATGAGGCGCACGGCCAGTGCGCGCACGGCCTCGTCAGCGTCGCGCAGCCCGGAATCCGACGGACGCGGCGCCCGCGCCACCCGGCGCATCGCGAGATCGGTGACGGCGGCGAGTACGACCGCTGCGACTAGGAGCGGCACCGCATAGAACCATCCGGGGTAGGGGCTAGAGGTCGAGCTCGCCTGGTCGCCGTAGCGATGGGTGATGCTGCGGCCGTCGGCGTCGCCGAGCAGCGCGAGCACGGGAAGCACCACTACCGGCAGCGCCAGTGCCACGTAGGCCGGCCACACTCGTGCGTAATCCCACGCCCTGCGCGGCGAGAGGTCGGCATGGCGCACGGTGTTGCTCTCCAAGAACTCCGCGGAGGGCACGAGCACGAAGACGAGTATCGCCACAATCGCACCGACGGCAGGAGCCAGCAGTGCCGTGCGGCCGAGGTCCTCGGGCACACCGAGGGCGAGGATTCCCAGCGCCACGGAGGCGAGCAACCCGACCACGATTGCGAGGCGGTTGCGAAGCTGCACCCGCGAGGCCGCCTGCTGGGCCGCCTCGGCCGCGGGCGGCGACATGCGGATAACGCGCGCATCGCGGCCGAGCCGCGCCACGAGCACGATCACCACCAGCGCGATCAGCACCGGCAGCAGCAGCGTGATTGAGCCCATGGACTTCTCCTCTGTATCAACCAAGTGATACAGACTGTATCAAGCTGTTGGTACAGGTGTCCAGACGGGTTTGTCAGAGCCGAGCGCCCGCGGCAGCTTCGACCAGCGCAGCGGCTCGCCGTCAATGGTGAGCGGGCTCACGAGCAGTGCCGCCGGGCCCCACGGGGTCTCGAGGCTCTGGGTCCGAAGCACCGGGGTCTCGACAGGCTCGACCCGCGAAGGCGGCTCGGCCGGCGAAGGCGGCTCGATCCGCAGCTCCGGCAGCTCGAGGGCGGTGCGCGCGAGGCTGAGGCGCGCGGTGCTGCCCTGACCGGTGGCCGCGCGGCGGTGCAGGCCCTCGAGCACAGCGGCGGCCGCGAGGTAGCCGGTCGCGTGGTCCAGCGCCTGCACGGGCAGCGGGTCGGGTGACGCGCCGTCGGCGATTCCAGAGCTCATCTGCACGAGCGAGTCGAAGCCGCGGCGGTTGCGCCACGGGCCGGTCCAGCCGTAGGCGTCGATGGCGACATCCACGATGCCGGGGTTGATCTCGCGAATCTCGTCGGGACCGAGTCCGAGCCTCTCGAGGGCGTCGGCGCGGTAGCCGTGCACGATGACATCGGCCTCGGCGATGAGAAGGCCGAGCTTGCGCATGCCACCCGCGTCGAGAAAGTTGGCGCGCGCGGCGCGCTTGCCGAGCGTCATCTCTGGAACGATCGCCGGCTCGTCCCAGTCGGGCGGGTCGATGCGCAGCACGTCGGCGCCGAGGCCAGCGAGAAAGCGGGTGGCGACGGGGCCGGCGATCACGCGAGTGAGGTCGAGCACCTTGAAGCCGGGGGCGTGCTCCGCCTGCCCCGCGGTCGTCCAGTGGATGAGCGGCTCGGCGGCCAGCGCCTGACCCTGCGGGTGCGCGGCCCAGTCCGCGGGGCTGCGCAGCACCGCGGCGGCTCCCCCGGCCTCGACGATCTCTGTCTCGAGATCGATGCCGTTCCACCGGGCGACGGCGGCAGCGACATCCGCCCGTTCCTGCTCGCGTTCTGCAGCGAAGTCGGGTTTTGGACCGGCCTCGTGGCCGACGATCGCGGCGCCGCGACGGGGCATGCTGCGCTCGGTGACGCCGAGCACGAGCAGTGCGGCCAGACGGTGGTGGGGCGCGTTGGTGTGCAGGCGAATCCAGCCGTCGGCCGTGCGGTAGTCGCCGGCCAGCGAGTCCCATGGGCTGGGCAGCTCCCACCCGACGGGGCGCAGCGCCTGCCGAAACCACGCGTCGGCGAGGGGCCGGTCGACCACCGTCGCACCGGCAGCGAGGCCGGCAGTCGCGATGGCGGCCGCGGCGAACTCCGAGACCGCGTAGCGCGACTCCAGCGTGCCATGACCGACGAACTCAACAGACGGATGCGGCCGATCACTCACCGCAGACCAGAACCGCTCGACCAGCTCTGACTCCACTCCCATGCGCTAACTCTAAGCTGGCCATGATGGACGAACACCCCGAGCTCGACGGCTACGAGCCCTATGAAGAGCGACCCATGCGCAACCGCTGGGTCGGCCGCGGCATTAAGGCCGCCGCACTGCTCGGCATCGGGCTGCTCATCATGCCCTTTGTCGCCTCGCAGGCGACGGTCGCGGCGGGCTCAGCGCAGAACTGGTGCGCGAAGTGGGTGGCCTACGAGATCAACGAGCCGGCGACCGCCGATGCCAACTTCGAGATCTTCGGACCCGGCTTCGTCGGGTGGGAGTGCTACGCCACCAACATCGTCGGCGGCGATCGCTACGTGGGGTTTCTCGGCATCATCCCCGGACCGCCGAACCTCGACGACGGGCGCGTGCTGGTCTAAGGGTTACGCAGCCCCGTCGAACATCGAGGTGACGCTGCCGTCGTCGAACACCTCGTAGATCGCACGCGCGAGCAGCGGTGCGATGGGCAGAACGGTGAGCTTGTCGAAGCGCTTCTCTGCAGAGAGGGGCAGCGTGTCGGTCACCACGACGGAGTCGATGAAGTCGCTCTGCAGCAGCTCGACCGCGGGGTCGCTGAACACTGCGTGGGTGGCGGCGAC
>JBIIAR010000286.1:0-3373 GCA_044239765.1 Microbacteriaceae bacterium | reverse complement strand
GCATCATTCGCGAGGCCCTGCAAGACGACGAGCCGCTTCCCGTGATCAAGCCGGTCACCGAGTCGGCCTACGCCCAGCGACTGCGGGTGCAGCGCGAGGGCAGGCCAGCGCCCTTCGACTCCGAGGCCACCTAACCGCAAAGTAGACTCTCTGCGTGGCTAAAGCTGAACTCATGGACTACGACCGTGCCCTCGAACTCTTCGAGCCGGTGCTCGGCTTCGAGGTGCACGTCGAGCTGAACACGCAGACGAAGATGTTCTCGGACGCACCGAACCCTGCCGCCCTCGGCAACATCCACGCGGAGCCGAACACCTACATCACCCCCGTCGACCTCGGTCTGCCGGGCAGCCTGCCGGTGGTCAACGAGCAGGCGATCAAGTACTCCATCAGCCTCGGCCTCGCCCTCGGCTGCGAGATCGCGCCCTCGAGCCGCTTCGCCCGCAAGAACTACTTCTACCCCGACCTGGCGAAGAACTACCAGATCAGCCAGTACGACGAGCCGATCGCCTTCGACGGCAAGGTCGAGGTCGAGCTCGCGAGCGGCCGTGTCATCACGGTCGACATCGAGCGCGCGCACATGGAGGAGGACGCCGGCAAGCTTACGCACGTCGGCGGCGCGACCGGTCGCATCCAGGGCGCCGAGTACTCCCTCGTCGACTACAACCGCGCGGGTGTTCCCCTCGTCGAGATCGTCACCAAGATGATCACCGGCACCGAGGCGGACGCCCCGGAGGTCGGCAAGGCCTACGTCAGCATGATCCGCGACATCGTTCTCTCGCTCGGAATCAGCGAGGCCAAGATGGAGCGCGGCAACCTGCGGTGCGACGCCAACATCTCGCTCAGCCCGCGTGGCTCCGGCACGCTCGGCACCCGCACCGAGACGAAGAACGTCAACTCGATGCGCAGCGTCGAGCGCGCGATTCGCTACGAGATCCAGCGCCAGGCGGCGATTCTCGCCAAGGGCGGCACCATCATTCAGGAGACCCGTCACTGGCACGAGGACACCGGGGTCACCAGCGCCGGACGCCCCAAGAGCGACGCCGACGACTACCGCTACTTCCCCGAGCCCGACCTGCTGCCGGTCGAGCCCTCGGCCGAGCTGATCGCCGAGCTGCGCGCGGCCCTGCCTGAGGCGCCGACCGTGCGCTACAAGCGCCTCAAGCAGGCGTGGGGCTTCAGCGACCTCGAGTTTCAGGACGTGCAGAACAGCGGACTGCTCACCGAGGTCGAGCAGACCGTGGCCGCTGGTGCAGCACCGGCTCAGGCCCGCAAGTGGTGGACCGGCGAGATTGCCCGTCTGGCGAACGCATCCGACAGAGATGCCGCCGACCTCGTGACGCCGCTGCAGGTGAGCGAGCTGGTCGCACTCGTCGAGAACGGCGACCTCACCGACCGTCTTGCCCGCCAGGTGCTCGAGGGAGTCATCGCCGGCGAGGGCAGCCCGAGCGAGGTCGTTGAGAAGCGCGGCCTCAAGGTCGTCAGCGACGACACCGCACTCATCGCGGCGATCGACGCAGCGCTTGCCCAGCAGCCTGACGTGCTCGAGAAGATCCGCGACGGCAAGGTGCAGGCCGCTGGTGCTGTCATCGGTGCCGTCATGAAGGCAATGGCGGGATCCGCTGACGCCGCGCGCGTGCGAGAGCTGGTACTCGAGAGAGCACAGCAGTAGCGCCCATGACCGACTACCGCGAGATCAAGGCCGTGGTCTTCGACCTGGACGACACGCTCGCCCCCTCGAAGTCGGCCATGGATCCGAGCATGTCGGCCGCGCTCGCCGAGCTGCTCGAGCGGGTGCAGGTCTCCATCATCTCTGGCGGCCGCTTCGAGCAGTTCGAGGCGCAGGCGCTG
Organism: Microbacteriaceae bacterium; assembly: GCA_044239765.1. Taxonomy (GTDB): domain Bacteria; phylum Actinomycetota; class Actinomycetes; order Actinomycetales; family Microbacteriaceae; genus Conyzicola. The sequence continues at coordinate 1,525 of JBIIAR010000286.1, read as the reverse complement.
CACAACCTGCAGGGCGACGAGGCGGCACTGAGCCGACTGCACCTCATGCCCACCTGCGGCACGCGCTACTACACGCGTGAGAACGCGCAGTGGGTGCTGCAATACGCCGAAGACCTCACCGACGACGAGAAGCAGCGCACCATGGCCGTGCTCGAAGCCGGAGCTCGCGCGCTCGGCTACTGGGCTCCGGGGGAGTGGGGCCCTCTCATCGAGGACCGCGGCAGCCAGATCACCTACTCCGCTCTCGGGCAGTCGGCTCCCGTGGCGGCAAAGACCGCGTGGGACCCCGACGGCTCGAAGAAGCGCGCGCTGTGGGCCTACGCCTCTGAGCGGCTGCCCGATCTCGAGGTGCGCGGCGGCGGCTCGACGTCGATCGACGTGACCCGCAAGGGCATCGACAAGAGCTACGGCATCGAGAAGCTCGTGCAGGCTCTCGGAATCTCGAAAGACGAGCTGCTCTTCATCGGCGACCGTCTCGATGAGACGGGCAACGACTACCCGGTGTACGCCTACGGGGTCACCTCGGTGCCGGTCGAGGACTGGCACGAGACCGTGAGCTACGTCGAGGCCTTCAACGCCTGGTGGGATGACGAGAACGCCGAGTTTCCCCTGACGCCACTGCCCCCACTGTGAGCGGCACACCGGTCGGACGCCGGCCCGGGCTCTTCGCCCTCGTCGCTATCTTCCACGGCGTGCTCGCCAGCGCCTTCGCGATCGGGGTCGTCGTCTTCGTCGAGCTGTTCGCGCTTCGGGGCTTTCGCACGGGGGTGCTGGAGCTCGTCGGTCTCAGCTTCGTTCTCACCTTCATGCTGCTCGTCGTGGTGGTGTTCACCGCCCAGACCGTCAACGCGGTAACTCTGCTCGGCCGTCGCGGCGATGTCGTGGGCAGCTACGACCTCGCAACTCGCTTCGTGAAGGTGCTGCCGCTCGCGACCACGCGCTGGTCACGCTTCTGGGTCGGGGTGCAGGTGAAGCCGTGGCAGCATCCGCGCCTTCTTGGAGTGTCTTTTCTGCTGGTCACAGCGCTGTTCTCGTTCGTGCTGCTGACCAGCCCGGTCGCTGTCGGAATCACCGTCGCCGTGTGCCTGGCGGCAGCCGTGGCGCTGGTCATCTGGGAGCGACGGTAGGCCACACCCAGCCGTCGTGACTACCATGACCGCATGGCGAAGGCACCAACCGTCTATGACGTCGCCGCGAGAGCCCAGGTCTCTATCGCGACGGTCAGCCGTGTGCTGCGCACACCGGGCGCGGTGACGGCAGCGACCAGCCTTCGCGTGCAGGCCGCGGTCAAAGAGCTCGGCTACGTGCCAAGCGCGAACGCGCGGGGTCTGGCTGCCCGACGCACGAGTGTCATCGGGCTGTTCTTTCCGGGCCACGACGACATCGAGGCGCTGCCCCTGGAGAGCAGCGTCGAGGTTCCCGTTGGCACGGAGGAACCCGCTGAGAACGAGAACCTCTATTTCGACGAGGTGCTGCGCGGCGCCGAGGTCGAGGCGTGGCGGCACGGCTTCGCGCTCAGGGTTGC
>JBIIAR010000023.1:0-13089 GCA_044239765.1 Microbacteriaceae bacterium | reverse complement strand
CGCGCTGCCTGCCAAGTAAGTAGCCTGTTGCTTTGACTGAGCTTCCCCCGGCGCTCGCGGAGATCCGCTCGGATTTTCGCGAGCTCGGCGTTAAAGACCGCCTGCAGCTGCTTCTCGAGTTCAGCAACGAGCTGCCGGAGCTGCCAGAGCAGTACCGGGACCACCCCGACCTGATGGAGCGCGTCGAGGAGTGCCAGTCCCCCGTGTTCATCTTCGTCGAGGTTGATGAGGCGCAGGTTGTTCACCTCTGGGCCACCGCCCCGAAGGAGGCGCCGACCACTCGCGGCTTCGCCTCGATCCTCGTGCAGGGGCTCGCCGGCCTCACCGTCGACGAGGTGCTCGCGGTTCCCGACGACTATCCGTCTGATCTCGGCCTGACCGAGGCGGTGAGCCCCTTGCGCATCCGCGGTATGACTGCGCTGCTGGGGCGCACCAAGCGCCAGATTCGCGACAAGATCGCCGCGTGACCCTGCAGCTGGTCTACCCGGGGGCATCCGAGTTGATCGACCCCGAGAACAGGCAGCGCCTGCTCGAGCTGTATCGTCCACCGCGCGCAGACTGGCTGCGGCTCAACCTCATCGCGACCGTCACGGGCGGAGCGGGCGGAAGCGACGGCACGAGTGAGACGCTCAGCAATCCCGTCGACCGTCGCATCCTCGGGGTCATCAGGGAACTGGCGGATGTCGTGCTCATCGGCGCCGAATCCCTGCGGGCAGAGGGCTACCAGCACCCGCGCCGCTCCCGCCTCGCCGTCGTGACGCTGAGCGGCAACCTCACCGGCCATCGCATCGAGGCGCCCGAGGGCGCCGCGCCGATCGTGCTCTGTCCATCCGCGGCCTCCGCCCGCGTGCTCGCCGATCTGCCCGGGGCAGAGATCGTCGAGCTCGAGGCCGGTGCCGCCGGAATCCCCGCCGCCGCCATCATCGGCGCACTCCGCGCTCGCGGACTCAGCTCGATCGTCTGCGAGGGCGGCCCGTCCCTCGCCGCCCAGATGCTCGACGCCGGGCTCGTCGACGAGTTCTGCCTGTCGACCTCACCGATCGTCGGCGGCGTGCCCTTTCCGGTGACAGGCCGCGCGGCGATCGACGAGCGTGCCGCTACTCTGACGCAGCTTCTGGTCGACGGCGCGAGCGGGCTGTACGCCCGCTGGCAGCTCGCAGACTGAGAAGCCACTCACTGATCACCCGGTCGAAGCGCTCGGGGTCGTAGTTCCAGAGCTTCGCGTGACGGGCGCCGGTGAACTCCTCGTAGCTGATGAGATCGGGCCGAAGAATGGCGAGCTCGCGGGCGGCATCGATGGGCACGTATCCGTCGTCGGCGCTGTGCATGAGCAGGGTCGGCAGTGTCAGCTCGTGGGCACGGCGCACGATGTTGAGGCTGTCGAGGTCGATCGGCTGCGACTGGCCGGTGAACGGCTTGCCCCACGTGCTGCCCAGCAGCTGCAGTGCGCCCAGGCGAACCGCAAGCGGCACCTTCTGCTGTCCCGCCTGAAAGTCGAGCACGCTGCGCCAGTCGACGACGGCGGACTCGAGCACCAGACCGCGAAACAGCTCACGGTGCGGCGACAGCAGCGCGGTCTGCAGTGAGGTCGCACCGCCCATCGACCAGCCCATGAGCACGATGCTCGTGGCGCCGCGACCCACGGCGAACTCGATCGCGGCCTCGACATCCCGCCATTCGGTGCCGCCGAGGGCGTAGCGGCGGTCCTCGCTGTAGGGCGCCACACTGTCGTTGCGGTACGAGACGAGCAGGCTCGTGTAGCCGGCGGCGCGAAAGACGGGAACGGCGCGAATGGTCTCGGCCCGGGTCACGCCGCGGCCGTGCACCTGGATGACCCAGTCATCCGTTCCGCTCTCGGCCGGAACCAGCCACGCGGGTGCGGGCCCGACGGGGGCGTCGATCGTGATGTCCTCAACCTCGAAGCCCAGCTCGCGCGGGGTGAGGTAGAACCAGCCACTGAAGCGCGCGCGATGAGCGGTCGAGATATCGCCGCGGTCGACAGCGAGCAGCGAACGGATGACGTAGCCGTCGCCCCGCGACACGATCTCACCGACGCGCATATGCCCGGCGTCATCGTTGAACCACAGCCCGTAGCGTCCCTTCGTGAGGGTGTCGGCTGTGGCCGAGAGGGTGATCGTCGAGTCCGTGTAGCCGAGCACACGAATGTCGTACTCGCGCTTGCGCGGCGGCGTGATGACCTTGCGGGCGACCACGGATGCCACGGCGGCAGCGCCGACCGCGGTCGCCACGACGAGACCCGCTGCTGCCGCGACGCTCGCGATGGCGATCTTGCTGCCAAGACTGCGTTCCGCCATGACTCCCCCTGCGCTAGCATCTGCCCCATGGGCACCGGCGTGCCCCTCCCTGAAAAGTAGCAAGAAAGCCTAGTCTTCACCTGTGCCCGAGACGATCGCGATGCAACCACCCGCTGTGTTCACGGCGGCTGTTGATGCCATTCGCGCTGCCACGCTGCGGTCAGAGCTGACTGTCACCGAGATCGCCGCCCCGGGTGGTGTTGCGCCGTGGTCACTCGCTCTCTCTGCCGACGTTCACCCCGCGAGACACGGCAACGACTCCGAGCTGGGCACCGGCCGATTCATCCTGCTGCACGATCCTGCCGAGCCCGAGGCCTGGGGCGGCGCCTTTCGCGTCGTGTGCTTCGCCCAGGCCCCGCTGGAGGCCGAGATCGGCGTCGACCCCTTTCTGGCCAACGTCGCGTGGTCCTGGCTCGTCGACGCGCTGGACTCGCGCGGCGCGAAGTACAGCAGTGCCTCCGGCACCGCAACCAAGACCCTTTCCACTGGCTTCGGCGAGCTCGCCACCCAAGAAGACGTCGCCCAGATCGAACTGCGTGCCTCCTGGTCGCCCTTCGACCACGAGATCACCTCGCACGTCGAGGCCTGGGGCGAGCTTCTCTGTATGCTTGCGGGTCTCCCGCCAGCCGCTGAAGGAGTGAGTCTGTTGTCAGCACACAGAGGCCGTGGATAACCCCACGTTCATGGACGGCACCGCGCCCCTGCCAGAGAAGGCGCCGGTGCAGGCACCGCACGTGACCGTCGATGTCATCGACTCCCGCGAGGCATACCTCGCAGCGGTCGCCGCCATCAGTGCGGGCGAGGGACCGATCGCGATCGATGCGGAGCGCGCGTCGGGCTGGCGCTACTCGCAGCGGGCCTACCTCATCCAGATCTTCCGCCGCGGAGCGGGAACCTTCCTGTTCGACCCACCCGCTGTCGGCTCGTTCACCGAGCTCAACGACGCGATCAAGAACGAGGAGTGGATTCTTCACGCAGCCAGCCAGGACCTCGCCTGCCTGCGCGAGGTCGGCCTCGATCCCACCCGCCTGTTCGACACCGAGCTCGCCGCGCGCCTCGCCGGGCTCCCCCGTGTCGGACTCGGCACCGTCGTCGAAGAGCTGCTCGGCATCCACCTCGCCAAGGAGCACTCGGCCGCCGACTGGTCGACCCGTCCCCTGCCCCAGGCCTGGCTTGTCTACGCCGCCCTCGATGTCGAGCTGCTCGTCGACCTGCGCGAGGCGCTGGGGCGCATTCTCGCCGACGCCAACAAGACCCACATCGCCGACCAGGAGTTTGCCGCGGTTCTCGCCCGCGACTTCACCGTTGTGCGGGTCGAGCCGTGGCGCCGCCTCAACGGCGTGCACTCGCTGCGCGGCGGCAAGGCCCTCGCCGTGGCGAGAGCGCTGTGGGAGGCCCGCGACGACTACGCGCGCGAGATCGACACCGCGCCCGGCCGCCTCATGCCCGACGCCGCATTGACGGCAGCGGCCAAGGCCATGCCGGAGTCGAAGCGCGATCTCGCCGGTCTCAAGGAGTTCACCGGGCGGGCGAGCCGCACGCAGATCGATCGCTGGTGGGCCGCGATCGAGGCGGGCAAGGCATCCACCGACCTGCCCTCGCTGCGCGTTCCCACCGACACACTTCCGCCCGCGCGCGTCTGGTCGGACAAGAACCCCGAGGCAGACCGGCGCCTCAAGGCCGCGCGCGCCGCCGTCACCGAGCTCTCTGAGCAGATGGCGATCCCGGTCGAGAACCTGCTCACGCCCGAGTCCCTGCGGCGCGTGGCGTGGAAGCCACCGGTCGAGCTCTCGGTCGAGAGCATCGAGCAGGCTCTGGTCGAGGTGGGCGCGCGTCCGTGGCAGATTGACGCAACCGCACAGGTAATCCACTCAGCCTTTGTAGAAGCACTCCAAAGCCCCGATCAGGCCGACGACAGCACTTCGTAGGAACCGTCAAGCGATTCTCCCGCCAAATTCGGCCTAACTAGCATGGGTGCATACGTCGAATTCGTAGGAGGCATTGTGGCCGAAAGAGCTGAAGTCGTGTTTGTGGACGGGGTCCGTACCCCGTTCGGTCGAGCCGGCGAAAAGGGCATGTACTGGCAGACGAGGGCCGACGATCTGATCGTCAAGGCCATGATCGGACTACTGGAGCGCAACCCCAGCCTTCCCAAGGACCGGGTCGACGATGTCGCCATCGCCGCGACCACCCAGCAAGGCGACCAGGGCCTCACTCTCGGCCGCACCGCCGCGCTGCTGGCGGGTCTGCCGAAGTCGGTGCCCGGCTACGCGCTCGACCGCATGTGCGCGGGAGCCATGACCACCGTCACGACCATCGCTGGCGCAATCGCGTTCGGCGCCTACGACGTCGGCATTGCCGGCGGCGTCGAGCACATGGGGCGTCACCCCATGGGTTTCGGCGCTGACCCGAACCCGCGCTTCCTCAGCGAGAAGCTGGTGAGCGCTGACGCCCTCAACATGGGCAACACGGCGGAGCGCATCCACGACCGCTTCCCCCACCTCACCAAGGAGCGCGCCGACCGCTTCGCCCTGCGCAGCCAGCAGAAGGCCTTCGCGGCCTACGAGAACGGCAAGATCCAGCCCGACCTCATCCCGGTCGCCATCAAGAGCGAGGCCGGATGGGGACTCGCCACGCGCGACGAGGCCCTGCGCCCCGAGACCACCATGGAGGGCCTCGCCGCCCTCAAGACCCCGTTCCGGCCGCACGGCCGGGTCACCGCGGGCAACGCCTCCGGCCTCAACGACGGAGCAACGGCAGCCCTCATCGCCAGCGCGGATGCCGCCAAGGAGCTCGGACTCGGCGTGAAGATGAAGCTGGTCAGCTTCGCCTTCGCCGGTGTGGAGCCAGAGATCATGGGCATCGGCCCGGTGCCGTCGACCGAGAAGGCCCTGCGCAAGGCGGGCCTGACCATTGACGACATCGGCCTGTTCGAGCTCAACGAGGCCTTCGCGATTCAGGTGCTGTCGCTTCTCGACCACTTCGGGATCGACGACGACGACCCCCGGGTCAACCAGTGGGGTGGGGCTATCGCCATCGGGCATCCGCTCGCGTCGTCCGGCGTTCGCCTGATGAACCAGCTCGCGGCGCAGTTCGCCGAGCGCCCCGATGTGCGCTACGGCCTCACCGCCATGTGCGTCGGCCTCGGCCAGGGTGGCTCGGTCATCTGGGAGAACCCGCACTACAAGGGAGCAAAGTAATGGCCTACGACTTCACCGCCAGCGACTTCGACGAGCTGGTCGCCTTCTCTGACGACGAGGTGGTCACGCACTCCTTCGTGCGCGATATTCCCCTCTCGGGCGGCAAGACGCTCGCCCTCGTCACGCTCGACAACGGCCGTGACCACACACGCCCGAACACCCTCGGCCCGGTCACGCTGATCGAGCTCGCGAGCGTGCTCGACGCGCAGAAGGCCCGCGCGGCCGCCGGCGAGATCCACGGCCTCGCCGTCACCGGCAAGCCCTTCATCCTCGCCGCGGGCGCCGACCTCTCGAAGGTCGGCGACGTGCCCTCGCGCGACGCCGCGAAGAAGATGGCGCAGATCGGCCACTGGACGCTCAACAAGCTCAGCGAGCTCGGTGTGCCGTCCTTCGTGTTCATCAACGGGCTCGCGCTCGGTGGCGGAACGGAGATCGGCCTCAACGCCGACTACCGCACGGTCGACCGCGCGATTCCGGCTCTCGCCCTGCCCGAGGTCTTCCTGGGCATCATCCCCGGCTGGGGCGGCGCCTGGCTGCTGCCCAACCTCATCGGCATCGAGAACGCCCTCAAGGTCGTGCTCGAGAACCCGCTGAAGAACAACCGCACCCTCACCGGCCAGCAGGTCTTCGACCTGGGCATCGCGGACGCGATCTTCGAGCCAGCCAACTTCCTCGAGGACTCGATCACGTGGGCCGACGGCGTCATCGCCGGCACGATCAAGGTCAAGCGCCCCAACGAGCCCAACCTGCTCGAGCGCAAGGCCAAGTGGCCGATCGCGATCAAGATCGCCTCGGACAGCATCGAGAGCAAGATCGGCAAGGTCGCGAAGTCGCCCTGGGCCGCCATCGAGCTGCTCAAGGCGGCGGCGAACACCGACAAGCACACCGGCTTCCGCGCCGAGGACGAGGCGCTGGCCGACCTCGTCGCCGGCGACCAGTTCCGTGCCAGCATCTACGCCTTCAACCTCGTGCAGAAGCGCGCCAAGAAGCCGAACGGCGCCCCTGACAAGGCGCTCGCGAAGCCGGTCACCAAGGTCGGTGTCATCGGCGCTGGCCTCATGGCCTCGCAGTTCGCCCTGCTCTTCGTACGCCGCCTGCAGGTGCCGGTCGTCATCACCGACCTCGACCAGGCGCGCGTCGACAAGGGCGTGGAGTACATCCACGGCGAGATCGACGCCCTGCTCTCGAAGGGTCGCATCAGCCCGGATGAGGCCAACCGCCTCAAGGCACTCGTCACCGGAACGACGAACAAGGCCGACTTCGCCGACTGCGACTGGGTCATCGAGGCCGTCTTCGAAGAGCTCAGCGTCAAGCAGGATGTCTTCGCCGACGTCGAGCAGTACATCGCTCCGACCGCCATCTTGGCCACGAACACGTCGTCTCTCTCGGTAGAAGAGATCGGCTCGAAGCTCAAGCACCCCGAGCGGGTCGTCGGCTTCCACTTCTTCAACCCGGTGGCGGTCATGCCGCTCATCGAGGTCGTGAAGACGCCTCTGACGAATGACGAGTCGCTCTCGACGGCGATGGTCACGGCGGCGAAGCTGCGCAAGAACGCGGTCATCACGCGCGACACCCCCGGGTTCGTCGTCAACCGCATCCTCGCGAAGGTTCTCGGCGAGGCGATGCACGCGGTCGACACCGGCACCCCCTTCGAGGTCGTCGAGGAGTCGACGCGCCCCTTCGGACTGCCGATGACCCCCTTCGAGCTGCTCGAGCTGGTCGGTCTCAAGGTCGGTGCGCACGTGCTCGACACGCACCACAAGGCATTCCCCGACCGCTTCTTCGACAGCGAGAACCTGCACAAGCTGGCCGAGCTTGGCCACATCTTCGAGCGGGACTCGAAGGGCAACGTCAAGGGCATCGACAAGAAGGCCCTCGCGATCGTCGCCGGCGGCACGACGCCGATGACCGCCACAGAGCTGCAGACGCGCATCGAGGACGGCCTGGCCGACGAGATCCACCGGATGCTCGAGGACAAGGTCGTCGAGGCCCCGGAAGACATCGACCTCTGCCTCATCCTCGGCGCCGGCTACCCCTTCCAGATGGGTGGCGCGACGCCGTACCTCGACCGGGTGGGAGCATCGAAGCGCGTCTTCAGCGCAACCTTCCACACGCCAGAGGTCAAGGGCGTCAACTAGTCACCCGCTGAAAACGCAGGAGATTTCGGTCGACTGGGGCCTCACGGTGCGTGTGGTCTCGGTTCGTCCGGGATTCTCCTGCGTTTTCGTTTGACGGGGCGGTAGGGGCGCCGCGCGCGCAAGGCCGTGAGGGCTAAGTCGTCCGCGATGGCCCGCTCTATCGCGGCAAGCACCCGGGGCCAGTCGGAGTAGAGCTGTCGGTACGTGAAGCGCTGCACGCGCGCACCGCCGATGCTCATGGTCGTGTCTCGATCGTGGTCGCGCTCGTACGAGCTCGGAGTTTCGCCCGTCCACCGCGGGTCGTGCTGCGCGCCGTCGATCTCGACAAAGCTGTTGGGGCTGAGCCGAAAGTCGAGGCGGCCGACACCGGCGACAGAGAACTGCTGCTCGCAGGGCACGCCGGCATCCATGAGCCACAGACGCACGAAAGTCTCACCGTGGGAGTCGTCGAGAGCACTCGGCAGGGTCGACCACCGGCGCGCACGCTCCGGCGCCAGCGCGAAGACCGCGGCAAGCGCGGATGCGCTGATCTTTCGGTGGCGGAGGGCTGCACTGCAGCACGCGACGGCGACATCCCGTGTCTCCGTGCTGAGCACGGCAAGCAGTGCTTCTGAGACGGACACCCGCCAGGGAGTGCCGCCGCGGCCGGTTGCGGTCCAGAGAACCCGCACTGCGTCATCTGCGAGTAGCCGCGCGTGGCGATCGGTGGCGCGTCGCAGCCGGCTCGCAGTGGGCTTGACGGCCACGTGCAGAAGATCTCGCCGAGGTACGCACAGCCCAAGGGCTTCCAGAGCGCTGATGCCCGTCAGCCTGCCGCCCACTCGTACTGCGCGGATGCCAGCCTCGGGTGCTCTCGGAATCGAGTACCAGCCCTGCCGCACTCGAAAGATGCGCCGGTCTCGCAGGGCGCGTTGAAGGTCGCCGTCGGTGTAGCCAAGCGCGAGCAGGTCTCTTCGGCGCAGAAAGTACCCGCGACTGCGGATGACGCGCTCGATGCCCTGCATGCCGCCACCCTGCGCCGTTACCTGCCGCGCCAGCTCCTCTCTCGCACACCCGTGCACCGCGCAGCCCCCGGGAGGAGTGGCTGCCTAAAACGCAGGACGATTTCCTGCGATGACTCCAGAACGATCAAGAAACGCCGTAGCGACCTAGCCATCCTGCGTTTTCGGGCGCCTGATAGCTTGGCAGGCATGGGTGCATGGGGCGCAGGAGTGTTCGAGAACGACGACGCCAGCGACTGGGTCTGGGAGCTCGAGGACGACAACGACATGTCGGTGCTGCACGAGGCCCTCGCGGCAGCGGTTGACACGCCCCTCGACGAGCTCATCGAGGCACCCGACGCGAGCAACGCCCTCGCGGCCGCCGAGATCGTTGCCGCCGCGCGCGGTCATCACGGCGCAGAGCTGCCCAGCGAGGCGCGGGAGTGGATCGGCCGCAATGCGAAACTCGTGGATGCCCGCACCGTCGCTCTCGCCGCTGCCGCGGTCGAGCGCATCGGCCTCGACTCCGAGCTCAAGGACCTCTGGGAGGAGGCCGAGAGCGACGAGTGGGCTCGCGTCGTCGCCGACCTCCTCGAGCGCCTGCGTTCCCGCTAGCGGTTCACGGACGACATGTCGGCGTAGCGGTCCCCCACGGGCGGCTGGAGGCCGCTGAGGGCCGCCAGGTGCTCCGCTGAGAGCTCGACGGCATCCGCTGCGGCGTTCTGCTCGAGGTAGGAGACGCGCTTCGTTCCCGGAATCGGCGCGATGTCATCACCCTGCGCGAGCAGCCAGGCCAGAGCGACCTGGCCGGGTGTTGCACCGACCTCTGCGGCGATCGCGGTGACCTCGTCGACGATTGCCTGGTTGGCATCCAGCGCCTGAAAACGCGGGTTGCTGCGGCGAAAGTCGTCGGCGGCGAACTGGTCGACCGAGGTGATCGTTCCGGTGAGAAAGCCGCGGCCGAGCGGCGAGTAGGGCACGAAGGCGATGCCGAGCTCGCGCACCGTCGGCAGGATCTCTGCCTCGGGATCCCGGGTCCACAGCGAGTACTCGGTCTGCAGCGCGGTGACAGGGTGCACGGCGTGTGCGCGGCGGATGGTGGCGGGTGCTGCCTCCGACAGGCCATAGCCACGGATCTTTCCCTCCCCGATCAGTGCGGCCAGCTCGCCGACGGTCTCTTCGATCGGTGTGCCCGGGTCCATGCGGTGCTGGTAGTACAGGTCGATGTGGTCGGTGCCGAGGCGGCGCAGCGAGCCCTCGACCGACGCCCGCACGTTCGCCGCCGTGCCGTCGAGCCCGTAGGAGCCGTCGCCGGCGTTGTGGAAGGTGCCGAACTTGGTGGCGATGACGGCGTCGTCGCGACGGCCCGCCAGCGCCTTGCCGAGCAGCTGCTCGTTGAGGTGCGGGCCGTACATCTCGGCGGTGTCGAGCAGGGTGACACCGAGCTCGAGGGCGCGGTGGATGGTGCGGATCGACTCCGCCTCATCCGTCGATGCGCCGGTGTAGAACGCGCTCATTCCCATCAGCCCGAGGCCGATGCGGCCGACGGTGGGGCCGGATGCCCCGAGGGTGATCTGCTTCATGCGTGTGCTTCTTTCTGGTAGAGCCCGATTTTGTAGTCGATGGCCTCGAGAGCACGGGTCATCTCCTCGAGCTGCGCCTGCACCGTGATGCGGTGCCGCTGCAGCAGCTCAAGGCGGTCGAGAGTCGTCGCGTCGCCCGCTCGCACGAGCTCGACGTATTCGCGCACCCGCGCGATGGGCATGGACGTCGACCGCAGCTTGGTGAGAAAGGTCACCCAGCCGACATCGGCATCCGAGTACTCGCGGTGCGTGGACGAGCCACGCTCGACGGCCGCCAGCATGAGGCCGGCGCGCTCGTAGTAGCGCAGCGTATGGGTGCTGAGACCGGTGGCCTCGGCGACTTGGGAGATCGTGTGCGACATTGACCTCAGGCTAGAACTTAGAGTGCGCTCTAAGTCAAACTCACGGTGCCGGAGTCGGCGTACTCCCGGTAACCGGGGCCAAGGCACCACGAATTGCGCTCAGCGCGTACTCGGTGGTGGTGGTGACCGGCTCACGCGAGCACCCGGCTTCGAGCGCCTCATTGGTCACCGTGTCGGTGTAGACCAGCGTTCCCTCAAGGGTGCTCGCCTTCGTTGTGTCGACGGCGTCAGTCGCGACCACTTTCAGCTCTACTGATGCGGTGAAGCTGTAGCCGTTGGGCACGAGCACCGCGCCGGTATCGGCCCGGAGGCAGTTGATGAAGCCGCTGAACTCGTAGGTGATGACATCACCCGCCGACGTGAACGTGGTCGTGTCCCGAACCGTCTGCGTTGGTCCGCTGAGCACGCCGCCCGTGCACGGGCCGATCGGGCAGCTGATGTCGCCGAACTTGACGTAGCGCGTCGAGACCGCGGCGACCGCGCGCGCCGGGTTGCTGACGTCATCGGTCGAGGTCACCGTGCGGGTGAGGATCCACTCGCCGTCGATGGTCGCCTGCTTGTCCTGGCTGACCGCCGAGGTCGAGCCGGAGGGAACAGGGGCGGGGTCTCCCCCGCCAGAGCACCCCGAGAGCACTGCGAGAGCTGCGAAGGCGACGAGGATGCGCCTCATCGGTCCTCATCCAGGCGTTCAGCGACTCGGGTGTCCTGCTCGTAAGGAAGCGGCCGCGCGATGGGGATCTTGCTGCCGAGCACCTGCGAGACGAGGTCGCGGGCGATCTGCTGCGGGGTGAGACCAACCTGCTCGAGAATCTGGTCACGCGACGCGTGATCGAGAAACTCGTCAGGGAGGCCGAGCTCGGTCACCGCGGTGTCGACGCCCGCCGCGCGCAGGTCCTGGCGGATGCGCGTGCCGATGCCGGCCACCCGCACGCCGTCCTCGATGGTCACCACGATGCGGTGCTGGCGGGACAACTCGATGACGCTCTCGGGCACCGGCACCACCCAGCGCGGGTCGACCACGGTCGCTCCGATGCCTTGGGCGGCTAGACGCTCGGCCACCTGCAGGCCCAACTTGGCCATCGGGCCGACCGTGACGATGAGCACGTCGCGGTGCGGGGCCTCGCGCAGGATGTCGACGCCGTCGTCGGTGCGCCTCGTCGCGTCGAACTCGGTGCCGACCTCGCCCTTGGAGAAGCGCACCACGGTGGGCGCGTCGCGCACGGCGACCGCCTCCCCGAGCTCCTCGCGAAGGCGCGTCGCGTCACGCGGCGCGGCGATGCGGATATGCGGGACGACCTGCAGCAGCGCGAGGTCCCACATGCCGTGGTGGCTCGGGCCGTCGGGACCGGTGACGCCCGCGCGATCGAGAACGAAGGTCACGCCCGCCTTGTGCAGCCCGACGTCCATCAGCACCTGGTCGAAGGCACGGTTGATGAAGGTCGCGTAGAGGGCCACAACGGGGTGCAGTCCGCCGAAGGCGAGGCCCGCGGCTGAGGTCACGGCGTGCTGCTCCGCGATTCCGACATCGAGCACCCGATCGGGAAACTTCTCGGCCATCTTGTGCAGCCCGACCGGCCGCAGCATCGCCGCGGTGATGCCGACGATCGTGGGGTCCTGGTCGGCGAGGGTGACCATCTCGTCGGCGAAGACGCTGGTCCACGAGGGCTTGCTGGCCACCTCGATCGGCTCCCCCGTCTCTGGGTCGATCTGGCCGACAGCGTGGAACTGGTCGGCGGTGTCGAGAAGCGCGGGCTCGTAGCCCCGGCCCTTCTCGGTGATCGCGTGCACGATGACGGGTGCGCCGTAGTTCTTCGCCTGTCGCATGGCCTCTTCGAGGGCATGGATGTCATGGCCGTGGATCGGGCCGAGGTACTTGATGTCGAGGTTCGAGTACAGCGCCTCGTTGTTGGTCAGCCGGGACAGGAATCCGTGGGTTCCACCGCGGATGCCGCGGTACAGGGCGCGACCGGGCGCACCGAAGGCGTGGAACACCTTGCGGCTCGTCGAGTAGAGGTTGCGGTACGACCGCCGAGTGCGAACGTCGTTGAGGAAGTGCGCCATTCCGCCGATCGTCGGCGCGTACGAGCGGCCGTTGTCGTTGACGATGATGACGAGGTTGCGGCTGTTGTCGTCGCTGATGTTGTTGAGGGCCTCCCACGTCATCCCGCCGGTGAGGGCACCGTCGCCGACCACGGCAACGACATGGCGGTCGGTCTGGCCGGTCATCGTGAAGGCACGTGAGATGCCGTCGGCCCACGACAGCGAGCTGGAGGCGTGGGAGCTCTCGACGATGTCGTGCTCCGACTCGCTGCGCTGCGGGTATCCGGCCAGCCCGCCCTGCTGGCGGAGCCCGGTGAAGTCCTGGCGGCCGGTGAGCAGCTTGTGGACGTAGGTCTGGTGCCCGGTGTCGAAGACCATCGCGTCGTGGGGCGACTGGAAGACACGGTGCATCGCGATTGTCAGCTCGACAACGCCGAGGTTGGGGCCGAGGTGGCCACCCGTCTTCGAGAC
>JBIIAR010000284.1:0-3406 GCA_044239765.1 Microbacteriaceae bacterium | reverse complement strand
CGGGCGTTCCGTCTTCGACGATGCGGCCGTGCTCCATGACCAGCACGCGGTCGGCGATCGCCACCGTCGAGAGGCGGTGGGCGATGATGATCGCGGTGCGGTCGGCGAGCAGGGTCTGCAGCCCGACCTGCACGAGGCGCTCCGACGGAATGTCGAGCGAGGCGGTCGCCTCGTCGAGAATCAGCACGACCGGGTCGGCGAGAAACGCGCGCGCGAAGCTGAGCAGCTGGCGCTGCCCGGCCGAGACGCGGCCGCCGCGCTTGTTCACATCCGTGTCGTATCCGTGGGGAAGCAGCTCGATGAACTCGTGCGCCCCCACCGCCTTTGCCGCCGCGACGATCTGGTCGTGCGTCGCATCCGGGTTGCCGAGGGCGATGTTCTCTGCGACCGTGCCAGAGAACAGGTAGGCCTCCTGAGTGACCATGACGATCGCGCGCCGCAGGTCTTTCGGGTGCATCGATCGCAGATCGACGCCGTCGAGCGACAAGCGGCCGTTCGTCGGGTCGTAGAAGCGCGAGATGAGCTTCGCCAGCGTTGACTTGCCCGCACCCGTGGTGCCGACGAGCGCGATGGTCTGCCCCGCCGGGATGTTCAGGTCGAACTCGGGCAGCACGACAGAGTCACGCGTGTACGAGAACGCGACCCGGTCGAAGTCGAGCTCGCCCTTCGCCTGCCAGAGGTCGATCGGCGTCGTCGGGGGCGAGACCGTGGGGGTCTCCTCGAGCACACCGCTGATCTTCTCGAGGGCCGACGCCGCCGACTGGTACGAGTTGTAGAACATCGCCATGTCGTAGGTGGGCATGAAGAACTGCCGCGAGTAGAGCAGCGCGGCGAGCAGCGAGCCGATGGCCAGGGTACCGTCCATCACGCGCCAGCCACCCGACAGCAGCACGACCCCGAGGGTGACGTTGCCGATGAGCACGATGCCCGGCTCGTAGATGCTGAACAGGCGGAAGACCCGCGCGTTCGCGTCACGGTACTCCTCGACGTGGTCGCCGAACTCGACCCGGTTGCGCTCCTCCTTGCGAAAGGCCTGAACCGCACGGATGCCGCGCATCGTCTCGACGAAGTGCACGATCACCCGGGCCGACGCCGTTCGCGTGCGACGGAACCGCTTGCTCGAGTGGTACTGGAACCAGCGGCTCAGCAGCCCGAAGGGCAGCAGCGCGCCGAGCAGGATGCCCGCGCTGATCGGGTCGACGAGAAAGGCCGCCGTCGCGACGAACAGCATGAACAGGCCGCCCTGCACGAGCTGGCTGAGGCCGCCGTCGAGCAGCTCGCGAATGGCGTCGAGGTCGCTCGTCTGGCGCGCGATGATGCGGCCCGACGTGTAGTTCTCGTGAAAGTCGAGGCTGAGATCCTGCGTCTGCTTGAAGACCCGCTTGCGCAGGTCGAGCAGCACGGCCTGGCTGACCCGGGCGGTGAGCACGGTGTACCAGGCCATCGAGATCGCGCCGAGGATTCCGGTGGCGACGAAGGCGCCGGAGGCGAGTCCGATCGGCATCCAGTCAGCCTCGAGCGCGGCCGGCAGGCCCTGGTTGATGCCGTAGGCGATGAGGGCGGGGCCAGCCACCTGCGCGGCGGTCGTTCCGACCACGACGAAGGCGGTGAGGATCACGCGGGTGCGCAGGGGCCGAAGCAGCGAGCCGAGCAGACGCAGCGATCGCTGCCGCACCGCACGGGACTCCTCTTTGCTGAGGTTCTGGCGGTCCTCATCCGCAGTGCCGAGCATGCTCATCGAACGACCTCCCCTTCTGGATCGAGACTGGAGATGACACAGCGGTAGTGCTCGCTGCTCGCGAGCAGTTCTGAGTGCGTGCCGACCGCGGTGACGCGGCCGTTCTCGAGCAGCGCGACCCGGTCGGCGAGCGCGACGGTCGACGGTCGGTGGGCGACGACGAGTGCCGTCGTCGAGGCGAGCACGCGGCGCAGCGCCTCCTCGACGAGTGCCTCCGTGTCGACATCAAGAGCGGACAGCGGGTCGTCGAGCACGAGCACCTCCGGGTCGGCTGCCACCGCACGCGCAAGCGCGAGCCGCTGGCGCTGCCCGCCGCTGAGGCTGAGCCCCTCCTCGCCGATGGTGGTGTCGAGTCCCTGCGGCAGGTCGTGCACGAAGTCGGCCTGCGCGATCGCGAGGGCCTTCTCGAGCTCGGCGTCGCCGGCGGTCGGTCGCCCCATCAGCACGTTCTCGCGAACGGAGGCCGAGAACAGCGTCGCGTCTTCGAATGCCATCGAGATGTGCGTGCGCAGCTGGTCGCGGCTGAGCTCGCGCACGTCTACGCCGTCGAGGGTGACGCGGCCACCAGTGACGTCGTAGAGCCGGGTGGCAAGCGCGGTCAGCGTGGTCTTGCCGCTGCCGGTGAGGCCGACGATCGCCATCGTCTCGCCCGGCTCGATCGCGAGGTCGATGCCGTCGAGCAGGTCGCGCTGGCCCTCGGGGGCGTCCTGGTAGCGAAAGTGCACGTTCTCGAACACGAGGCGCCCGACAGGGTTGACGATGTCGACGGGGTTCTCTGGGTCGACGACGGTGTTCACCGAGTCCATGACCTCGAAGTAGCGGTCGGTCGCCGTGCGCGCGTCGAAGGTCATCGAGAGCAGAAAGCCGATCGAGTCGACCGGAAAGCGAAGCACCATCGCGGTGGCGAAGAAGGCCACGAGCTGGCCGACGGTCAGCTGGCCGTTGACGGCGAGCATGACACCGGCGAACAGCCCGATTGCGAAGGTCACGTCGGGCACGAGCACGATCCACAGCCAGATGCCGCCGATCGCCTTCGCCTTCGAGATCTCGGTCTGGCGCAGCTCGTCGGCCTGCGTGGCGAAGCTGTCGAGCTTGTACCGGCCGCGGCCGAAGGCCTTGAGAACGCGGATGCCGTGCACCGACTCCTCGACGGCCGTCGCGAGGTCACCCGACTGGTCCTGGCTGCGGCGCGCGATCTCGGAGTACTTCGCCTCGAACTTGTAGCTGAAGATCCAGAGCGGCGCGGAGCAGACCACGAAGATCACCCCGAGCACCCACGAGATCGACACCAGGAAGATCAGGCCGAGCACGACGGTGATGACGTTGACGATGAGCAGGATCACGCCGAAGGCGAGCCACCGACGAATGAGGCCGAGGTCGCTCATCATGCGCGAGAGCAGCTGCCCGCTGGCCCAGCGGTCGTGGAACGCCACTGGAAGGTCTTGGAGCTTCGCGTAGAAGGCGTTGCGCATGCGCGCCTCGACGTGGGTCGTCGGAATGAGCGCGAAGATTCGGCGCAGGGCGAAGAGCAGCGCCTCAGAGATGCCGAGTGCGAAGACGACGAGAACGATCGGCAGGATCAGTGAGCGATCACCCGACGACAGCGGGCCGTCGACGAAGCCACGCAGCACCTGCGGAATCGCGAGCGCGACGACGTTGGAGAGCAGC
>JBIIAR010000283.1:0-3410 GCA_044239765.1 Microbacteriaceae bacterium | reverse complement strand
GAAGTAGACGTTGCCGGCATCGTTGGTGACGATGCCCGTGGCGGTGAGCGCGTCATAGTCAGACGAGAGCGCCTGGTAGTAGGTGGGGATCGTCGAGTAGGCGGCGAGCGGCGCTGCGGCGTTCTCGGTGATCGACCCGCCGTTGGTGTTGACGAAGGCCGTGGGGGAGGGGCCGCCGCCGGTAACGGTTCCGCCGGCGACGATGTTGCCGCCGATGAGGTTGCCGACCTCGACGAAGTTCGCGGGCGCGCCGACGACGACGTCGCCGCCGGTGATGAGCATGTCAGTCATGGCCGCGGGGGTCACCTGCGAGCCTGCGCCCACCACACCGACGTTGAAGTACGCCCCGGAGTCGAAGACGGCGTCGCCGCCGATGACGAACTTGCCCTCCATCTCGGAGGCGCCACTGCCGGTCGAGAGGGTGCCGTCGATGTACACGCCGACCTCGGTGTCCGTGCCGTAGCGCGGTGCGCCCTTGAGGTTGGGAAAGTCGGCGTAGCCCTCGAGGCACGAGGGGGAGTCGGCGACAGCCGTCTCGGTCGGACCGACGGGCAGCGCCGCCAGGGTCAGACCGGCGAGGGCGACGACAGAGAGCAGGGCGGCAAAACGCACAGGAATGGAAGGCACGGGTGACTTTCGGGTACGCACGGCTGGGTGGGGCCGGGCAGCAGCGTGGGGGTAGAACGCTGAGTTCGGGTATATCGGGCTAAGCGCGACTCTAAACCCGTGGTTTTACGCGGTCAAGTCAGAAGTGCACGCACTGCACAGTCCGAAAACGTCGACAATGTGGTTCGGCTGGGTGAATCCGTTCTGAGCCGCGACCTTCTGCGCCCACTCCTCGACCTCGTCCGCCTCGATCTCGACGGTGAGCCCGCAGTTGCGGCAGATGAGGTGGTGGTGGTGGCTGCCGGGTGTGCAAGCGCGGTAGATGCTCTCGCCGTCCTGCTGCAGGGAGTCCGCCTCGCCTTCGCTGGCCAGGTCGGCGAGCGCGCGGTAGACCGTGGCGAGACCTATGGGTGACCCTGTCGCGTGCAGGTTCGAGTGCAGCGCCTGCGCGCTCACGAAGCCCTCGGAGGTGCCGAGAGCCTCGCGCACCGCCTCCCGCTGCCACGTGTTGCGCTTCATGCGGCGATTCTAACGCGACGGGATTTGCGGGAGCCGATCACGCGGCAGACGAGGTAGATCGCGAACGAGATGGTTGTGATGTACGGGCTGATCGGCAGCGAGCCGCCGATGGCGAGCAGGATTCCACCCACCGCCGACACGAAGCCGAAGACCATGCTGAGCACCGGCACGAGCACGGGGGAGGAGCTCACCCGCAGGGCGGCCGCCGCCGGCGTGACCAGCAGCGCCAGCACGAGCAGCGCGCCGATGATCTGCACGCTGACCGCCACCGTGAGGCCGAGCAGCACCATGAAGCCGAGCGACAACGCCCGGCTCGGCACCCCGCGGGCCTCGGCGACCTCGGGGTCGAGGCTGTCGAAGGTCAGGGGGCGCCACACGGCAAGCAGTGCAACAAGAACGACGACCGCGATGGTGATGAGCAGGCCGAGCTGGGCGAAGTCCACCGAGATGATCTGGCCGGTGAGCAGACCGAACTTGTTGCCGCTGCGGCCCGGATACAGGGCGAGGAACAGGATGCCGAGGCCGAGCCCGAAAGGCATCAGCACCCCGATGATCGAATTGCGATCGCGGGCGCGCGCCCCGAGCAGGCCAATGAGCACGGCGGCGATGAGCGACCCGACCAGGGAGCCCGCGACGACGTTCGCGCCGATGAGCAGCGCGCCCGCCGCCCCCGCAAAGCTCAGCTCGCTGATGCCGTGCACGGCGAAGGCCATGTCGCGCTGCATGACGAAGACGCCGATGAGGCCGCCCACGATGCCGAGCACCGCCGCGGCGATGATGGAGTTCTGCACAAGGCCGAGCAACTCGCCGTAGTTCTCAAAGTTGAAGAGGTCAGTCATGGTGGTGCTCCGGCACTCCGGCGACGATAACGCGGCCGTTGCTGCGGATCACGTCGACGGGCGTTCCGTATAGCTCGCTGAGCACATCCGTCTGCAGCACCTCGTCGGGGGTGCCCTGCCGAAACTGCCCGTCGGCGAGGTAGAGGATGCGGTCGACCATGTTCAGCACCGGGTTGACGTCGTGGGTGACGAAGACGACGGCGGTGTCGTGCGTGCGGCGCCGTCTGTCGATGAGCTCGCTCACTCCGCGCTGGTGCTGCAGGTCGAGGCTGAGCAGCGGCTCGTCGCAGAGCAGCAGCACCGGGTCGCCCGCGAGCGCCTGGCCGACGCGCAGGCGCTGCTGCTCGCCGCCGCTGAGGGTGCCGATGGCACGGTTGGCGAAGCTGGTGGCCCCGACATCCTCGAGCAGGCCGTCGACCTTCTCGCGGTCGGCTCGCAACGTGATCGGTAGTCCGAAGCGGTGCCCGTTGACGCCGAGGGTCACGAGGTCGCGGCCGCGCAGGGGAGTGCCAGCCGCAGCGAGCTTCTGCTGCGGGATGTAGCCGACCCGGCGGTCCCCGCGGTGGATCGGGTGGCCCTCGAGGGTGACGCTGCCGGCATCCAGTTGCTGCTGGCCGAGGATCGTCTTGAGCAGGCTGGTCTTGCCGGAGCCGTTCGGGCCGAGCACAGCGAGAAACTCCCCCGCTTCAACGGACAGGTCGAGGCCCGACCACAACGAGCGGCCCGCGAATCCGAGGGCCGCGTCGGCGAAGGTGAGAACAGGGCTCATAGGGAGGCGAGCGCCGCGACGTTCGAGGTCATCCAAGAAATGTAGTCCTCGCCGTCGGGCAGCGTTTCGGTGAACTCCACGACCGGCACGTCGGACTTCTCTGCGGCGGACTTCACCTGCTCGGTCTCGGGGCTGGCGGTCTGGCTGTTGTAGGCCAGAAGGGCGACGCTGCCGACGATGTCCAGGGTGTCCTTAAGAACGGCGGGGGGCACGTCCGTGCCCTCCTCGATCGCCTCGCTGAACTCGTCGGGGGTGACGTTCTCGAAGCCGGCCTGCTCGAGAAGGTACAGCGGCACCGGCTCGGTGATCGCGGCGGTCTTTCCCTCGCCAAGACCCGCGGCCCGCTCGGCGAGCGCCGAGACCTGCCCGGTGAAGTCGGCGAGGTTGGCCGCGTAGGTGTCGGCGTTGGCAGCATCGAGCGAGGAGAGTTCGTCAGCGATCACCGTCGCGACGGTCTGGATGTCGCTGAGGCTGTACCAGAGGTGCTCGTTCGCGCCGTCGGGCAGGTCCACGGTCTCGGCGGCGTTGAGCACGACGGCCTGCGACGAGGAGGCGTCGAGCAGGGTGTCGACGAAGTCGTCGTAGCCGCTGCCGTTCTCGATCACGAGGTCGGCCTTCGCGATGGCAAGCTGGTCCTGGGCGGAGGCCTCAAAGCTGTGCGGGTCTTGCGCGGCTGA
>JBIIAR010000029.1:0-12546 GCA_044239765.1 Microbacteriaceae bacterium | reverse complement strand
AGCCCCCGACACCACCAGAACGCGGGTCCCGCCTCGACCGCTGGTGGGCCGAAATAAGCACGGATGCCCGCGCCCGCCGCGCCTACACCTGGGGCGTTCCCGGCGTGGTCACCCTCACCGCCGCCGCCACCCGCCTCTGGGATCTCGGCCACCCCCGCGAGCTCGTCTTCGACGAGACCTTCTATGTGAAGGACGGCTGGTCGCTGTGGAACCTCGGCTATTCGTCGCAGTGGCCGGAGACCGCCAACGACGGCTTCACGCAGGGCTTGGTCAACACCTTCACCGAGGCCGGGTCGTACGTGGTGCACCCGCCGCTCGGCAAGTGGCTCATCGGAGCCGGGATGGCGCTGTTCGGGCCCGAGAACTCGGCGAGCTGGCGGGCGGCGACGGCCATCGCGGGCATCCTCGCGGTTCTCCTGCTGTTCTTCGTGGCCAAGAGGCTGTTCCACTCAACCCTGCTCGGCGGCATCGCCGGCGGGCTGATGGCCATCGAGGGCAACGCGATCGTGATGAGCCGCGTCGCCCTGCTCGACAACTTCGTCATGCTCTTCGCCCTGCTCGGCTTCGGCGCCCTGCTGCTCGACCGGGAGTGGTCACGCGGCCGCCTCGAGGGGTGGATGGCCGCACGGCAGGCCGCGGGCCGCTCGACGGACTGGGGTCCGGTGCTCTGGTGGCGGCCGTGGCTGCCCGCGGCGGGTCTCGCCTTCGGGCTCACCTCGTCGGTGAAGTGGAGCGGGTTCTACTTTCTCGCGGTGTTCGCGGTGTACTCGGTGCTGTCCGATGTTCTTGCCCGTCGGCGCGCGGGCGTGACCTTCTTCGTCAGCGGAACGCTGTGGCGGCAGGCGCCCGCGAGCTTCGTGCTGACCGTGCCGGTCGCCGCGCTCACGCTGCTGGCGAGCTGGGGCAACTGGTTCGCGACGAGCGGCGGCTACGGCCGACAGTGGGCCACGCAGCCGGGCAACGCGGCCACCGGGTTCTGGTCGTGGGTGCCGCTCGACTGGCAGAGCTTCTGGCACTACCAGATGTCGATCTACCAGTACCACGTCGGCGAGATGCGACCCCACAGCTACCAGGCGAACCCGCTGACCTGGCTGCTGATGATCCGGCCGACGAGCATGTACTACTCCTCCGCGCCCGACTGCGGGGCCGACAGCTGCGGGGCCTCGATCACCGGCCTCGCCAACCCGCTCATCTGGTGGGCGGCGACCGCCGCGCTGCTCTACCTCGTCTACCGCCTGGTGCGCTATCGCGAGTGGCGCGTCGGCTTCATCCTCACCGGCATGGTGGCCGGATACCTGCCCTGGCTTCTCTACCCGAACCGCACGGTCTTCCAGTTCTACTCGATCGCCTTCGAGCCCTACATGCTGCTGGCGCTGACCTTCAGCATCGGGGTCGTGCTCGGACGCCGCGACGACCCGCCGTGGCGGCGCGAGAGCGCGCTGCGCTTCGTGGCCGTCTTCCTGGTTCTCGCGGTGGCGCTCAGCGTGTTCTTCTGGCCGCTGTGGACCGGGCAGTCGATCGACTACACCTACCTGCGCGCGCACTGGTGGCTGCCGAGCTGGATCTAACGCTACGAAAGTTAACGTCTCTGTCACATCCGGCAGATAATCTTGAGGCAGACCCCCTCTAACACTGCACTCATGGCATTATTGCTTGCACACCCACTCTCTTAGGCGGAACTGATGCGCGCCCGAACCGTGCTCCACCCCCGATTGGCGATCGTCGCGGCGATCGGCATCATCGGCGTCGCCGTCTTCGGCGGGGCGCTCTCGGCCTCGTCCGCGCCATCGAGCGTCACCATCACGACTGCGGGCGGCACCACCAACGCCCCGGGCGGCACGATCAGCGGCGGCATCACGTGGACGACCGACGGCGGCACGGTGGGCGTGCGCGTTGAAGACGAAGACGGCAACGTGCAGAACTTCTGCTCGACCGACGGGCCCTACCTGGTTACGGACACCACGTGGTCCTGCGCGGTCGACCTGCAGTACGGCTACAACTACATCACCGCGTACTCGGAGGCGACCGACGACCCGGGCACCATCGTCACGTCGAACGAGATCCTCTTCTACCGCACCTCGACGACGCCCTACGTGCAGTTCAGCGCGATGCCCGACTTCGAATGGGCACCAGGGCCCAACTTCACCATCAGCGGCAACAGCTCACTGTCGACCGACGTCACCATCTCGATCGACGGTGTCGTCGAGCCCACCTGCGCCGACCTCGTGCCCGACGGTGCCGGCGACTTCTCATGCACCATCACCAAGGCTCCGGGAACCTGGGATCTCGAGGCCGTGCAGTCAGGCAGCGCGCCCGACCTCGAACAGGTCGTCATCACCATTCCACCGCTCGTCATCAACAACCCCGACCCGATCAACGCCGACGCCGGCGACATCGCCTCCCTCTACGGCACCCTCGACTGGCAGAACGGCATCGTGCAGGCGAGCATCACCGGCCAGCCGCCGACGTGCTCGACCACCGACTATACCGACGGCGTCTGGGGCTGCAACCTCGACCTGACCGGCGTGCCCGACGGCAGCTACACCGCCGTGCTCACCCAGACCTACGGCGACGCCCCGGCGACGACCGCCACCGTCGGCATCACCGTCACGTCGCTCATCACGCCGACGATGAGCTGCGCCTTCGCCCCTGGCGGTCAGGCGGTCGTCACCTCCGGCGCCGACGTCAACGGCTCGGTGTGGGACATCGTGCCTGGCCAGTTCGGCAGCATCGGCGAGCCGGGACTCTGCAGTGGCAACGCCGGAACGCCGGTGACCGAGGTCGGTGAGTGGGGGCCGGACCCGATCGCGGACTGCACCCCCACCTGCACGCTCGACCTCGCCCCCGGCACCTACAACGTGAACTACTCGTACAGCGACGAGGTCGGTGCCGGTTACGACTTCAGCCAGTTCGACTACTTCTTCACGATCCCGTCGGCTCCGGCCGTGGCGACGGTAAGCACCTCGGGCGTGGCGTCGGGCACCGGAACGGCCGGCGACCGCATCCGTCTCGTCAACGGCGCGGGCGCGCAGCTGTGCACCACGGTCGTCACGGGCAGCGGAACCTGGAGCTGCACGGTGACGCTGCCGAAGACCGCGGGTCAGGCCCGGGCCTACCAGGTGGATGCGGCATCCGGCGGCATGTCGGCCTACTCCGCGTCGGTCACGCTGCCTGCCCTCCCCGTCGTGCCCGCCGCCGTGCCGGCTCCGACGCCGCGGCCGTGGAGCATCAGCTTCGGCGAGGTCACCGAGTTTCGCCCCGGCGACTCACTGACCATTGAGGGCACCGACGCCCCGGCCAACGCCACGATCGACGTCGAGCTGCACTCGACCCCGATCCTGCTCGGCTCAACCACCGCAGACGCCCTCGGCGCCTTCTCGCTCACCACGACGATCCCCATGGATGCCGAGCCGGGCGCCCACAACATCGTCGTCATCGCGACGCCCACCGACGGCAGCGCGCCCATCGAGCTGCAGCAGCCCGTCACCGTCATCGTCGACCCCGTGGCCGAGGACGCAGAGGAAGAACCCGCTGACGCCTCCGGACTCGCACCCAGCGCCGGTGCTGCGCGCGAGCAGCCCGGGGCACCCTCGGCCCTGAGCGCCGGGCTCGTCAGCCCGGCCGAGATTCTCAGCAACCCGCTCGCGGTGGTGACCGCGGGGTCCCTCGGACTTGCCCTCGTTCTTCTCGTGCTGGTTCCTGCTGAGTTCTTCGGCGAGGCGCTGGCCAACCACTACGGGTCGATGGCCGGTTTCTTCGCTCGGCGCCGGGGCCTCAAGCGGGTCGTCGAGGGTGCCGGCGCGTGGATCGAGGCGAACCGCTTCTGGGCCGGCGCCGGCCTCGTCTTCGTGACGAGCGTCGTGTTCTGCTTCATCGATCCGAGCTTCGGCTTCGACCTCACCTCGCTGCGCCTTCTGCTCTCGTGCGCGGCGTCGATCCTGCTCGTCAACTTTCTCAGCTCCGGCATCACCGAGCGCATCGCAGAGAAGGCGTGGAAGGTGCCGACGCGCCTCGAGGTAATGCCGTGGGGTCTGGCGATCGCGATCGTCGGGGTTCTGGTCTCGCGCCTGCTCGACTTCTCGCCCGGCTTTCTCATCGGGTCGATCATCGGCGTGAGCGTCATCGGCGAGGTGACGAAGAAGCTCGAGATCCGCGTGATCCTGCTGTGGTCGACCGTGGTCTGGGCCGTCGCGATGCTGGCGTGGGTGCTGGCACCGCTCGTGCCAGAGCTGCCTGCAGAGAGTCCGGCGGCATTCGTCACCGGGCTTCTGGGCGACAGCCTGACCGCGACCGCCGCCGCGGGACTCACCGCGCTGCTCGTGGCGCTTCTGCCCATCGCGCTCTTCGACGGCGGAGTGCTCTTCAAGCACTCCAAGCTGCGCTGGGCTATCGCCTTCGGCATCGCCGTCGCGAGCTTCTCGATCGTCGTGCTGCCGAGCGCGGGCAACTGGCTCGGGCTCGGCGACGGGCTGCTCACTTGGCTGCTGCTCACCCTCGGCTTCATCGCGGTGGCGATCGTGACCTACCTCATCGCCGTGCGCAAGAACGTGCTGGGGCGCTCGCGCCTGCTCAAGCGGGCTGAGCCGACGGCGTAACGCGGCGACTCACCACGCAACCCTCGGATAATCTGGCTCAATGGCAGATAGAGAGTACGGCTTTCGCACGCGCGCGATCCACGCAGGAAACATCCCGGATGCAGTGACGGGCTCGCGCGCCCTGCCGATCTACCAGACGAGCGCCTTCGTCTTCGACGACACCGCGGATGCCGCGGCGCGCTTCGCCCTGCAGAAGTACGGCAACATCTACTCCCGCCTCGGCAACCCCACGGTGGCCAGCTTCGAGGAGCGCGTCGCCTCGCTCGAGGGCGGACTCGGCGCTGTCGCGACCGCGAGCGGGCTCAGTGCGCAGTTCATCACCTTCGCCTCGCTCGCCGGGGCCGGTGACCACATCGTCGCCGCCGCGAGCCTCTACGGCGGCTCGATCACCCAGCTCGACGTGACCCTTCGCCGCTTCGGCGTAGAGACGACCTTCGTCAACTCTGCCGACCCGGCGGACTACGCGGCCGCGATCACCCCCAAGACGAAGCTCATCTTCGCCGAGATCGTCTCGAACCCGTCGGGCCAGGTTGCCGACCTCGAGGGTCTTGCCGATGTCGCGCACGCTGCCAACATCCCGCTGATCATCGACTCGACCATCGCGACGCCCTATCTCAGCCGTCCGATCGAGTGGGGCGCCGACGTCGTCGTGCACTCCGCCACGAAGTTTCTCGGCGGCGCGGGCACGACCCTCGGCGGCGTGGTCGTCGAGTCGGGCCGCTTCCACTGGGCCAACGAGCACTTCCCGCTGTTCGACCAGCCGGTGCCCTCCTACGGCGGCCTCAACTGGCACGGCAACTTCGGCGAGTACGCCTTCCTCACCCGCCTGCGCGCCGAGCAGCTGCGCGACATCGGTCCGTCGCTGTCGCCGCACTCCGCCTGGCTGCTCGCGCAGGGCGTCGAGACCCTGCCGTTTCGGCTGCAGGCGCACGTCGACAACGCGCGCATCGTCGCCGAGTGGCTCGAGAACGACCCGCGCATCGAGTTCGTCAACTGGGCCGGCCTGCCGAACCACGAGCACCACGAGCGCGCGAAGAAGTACCTGCCCAAGGGACCGGGCTCGGTGTTCAGCTTCGGCGTCAAGGGCGGACGCCCCGTCGGACAGACCTTCATCGAGAACGTCAACCTGGCCTCGCACCTCGCCAACATCGGCGATGCGAAGACCCTCGTGATCCACCCGGCATCGACCACGCACGCGCAGCTGACCGAGACGCAGCTGCTCGAGGCGGGCGTGCTTCCGGGTCTCGTGCGCATCAGCGTGGGAATAGAAGACCCCGAAGACATCGTTTACGACCTTGACCAGGCACTCACGATCGCGGTGGAAGGCAAGTAATGACTCTCGTAGACGAGACGGTGACCACGCACCTGCCGAACGGCCTGAGCTGCGACATCCCCGCCAGTTCGCCACTCGCCAAGCTGCTCAAGTCGCAGCGCACCTGGGTGGGCCCCAGCGCCAAGGAACGCCTCGCCATTCTGCGCGGCGCCAAGTCGATCGCGATCGTCGGCGCCTCGCCGAACGCCGCCCGCTCGAGCTACTTCGTCGGCACCTACCTGCTGCAGTCCAGCGACTACCGCGTGTACTTCGTCAACCCGAACGCCGACGAGATTCTCGGCCACAAGGCCTACCCCGACCTCGCGTCACTGCCAGAGGTACCCGACATCGTCGATGTTTTCCGCAAGGCCAGCGACATTCCCTCGGTCATCGACGACGTGCTCGCGGTTGGCGCCAAAACCGTCTGGGTGCAGCTCGGCATCTGGAACCAGGAGGCCGCGGAGTACGGCGAGTCCAAGGGCCTCACGGTCGTGATGGACCGCTGCCTCAAGGTGGAGCACGCCCGCTTCCACGGCGGGCTGCACCTGCTCGGCTTCGACACCGGTGTGATCACGGCACGCAAGACGGTGCGCTAGAAGGCTCTCGTCTCGGGCCGGCAGCTTCGATAGTCACGCGATCTCGCTGGGCCGAGCTAGTTCGGCCTAGCCGACCTCGTTGTCGTTGCCGCTGACATCCGTGTCGTCGATCTTCTTGTCTGACGCCACGGTGTTGCGGTCGCCCGCAATCTCGACCTCCTCGACGGAGTCGGCGTTGACGGTGTTGTCCTGGCCACTGATCTCGACCGACTCGATGCCGAGCCCCTCGACGAGATTGCGGTCGCCGCGAATGACCAGGCTCTCGATCGTCTCAAACCGCACGATGAGATCGGTGCCCTCGACGGTGACATCCTCACAGGGGCCGCTGATCGTGTAGAGCGTGGAGGGAGCGTTCAAGAGCAGCTCCTCGCCGGGGGTGCAGCTGACGTCGGTGCGGTTGTCGAGGCTCTCGACCGTCGGGGTCACGTCATCCGTGCCGTTGTCGTCGGGAACGACCACGGTCACGCAGCCGCTGAGGAGAACGACGGATGCGGCCAGCAGGGTCACGAGTACGGTGCGCTTCATGCACCCCACCCTAGGCGTGCGTTACGGCAGGTTGCGGCCCCTTGCGCTCTGCCGCCCTCGTCTGGTTAGCGTGAGGGGTATGACCTTGCTTCCCGCTCCCCTCGTCTCGACGCAGTGGCTCTGGGACCACCTCGGGGCCGATGACCTCGTGGTGCTCGACGCGACGGTTCTGCCCTTCGTTCAGCCGAACGGACGAGCCGGCTACCTCAGCGGCCACGAGCAGTACATCATCGACGGCCATATCGCCGGCGCCGTGTTCGCCGACCTCACCGAGGCCTTCTCCGACCCCTCGGGCAGCTACCCCTTCACCCGGCCGTCGGCGGAGCGGTTCGCCGAGGCCGCTGGGGCTGTCGGCGTCTCCAACTCGACGACCGTGGTCGTCTACGACAATGTCGTCGGTCAGTGGGCCAGCCGCCTCTGGTGGCTGTTCCGGGCCTTCGGCTACGACAGCGTCGCCGTGCTCGACGGCGGGCTGGTGAAGTGGCGCGCTGAGGGTCGCGAGACTGACATCGGGCACGTGGAGCCACCGCCCGCGACCTTCGTCGCGGTGGAGCGTCCCGAGCTGTGGGTCGACAAGGCCTTCGTCGAGTCGGTCGTCGCTGGCCAGGCCGAGGCAGCGCTCGTCTGCGGCCTGCCGCCGGCCGAGTTCAGCGGCGACGCGGGTCACCGGGCACGGCTCGGGCATATTCCGGGCAGCGTCAGTGCCCCCGCGGCCCGACTCGTGGACCGTGCCACCAACGCCTACCTCAGCGCGGACTCCCTGCGCGCGGCCTTCGGCCCCGTGCTCAGCGAGCAGCGCATCGTGACCTACTGCGCTGGCGGCATCGCCGCCGCGTCGGACGCCCTCGCGCTCACGCTGCTCGGCCACCGCAACGTGGCGATCTACGACGCGTCGCTCAACGAGTGGGCGGCCGACGCCGACGCGCCGCTGGTCACGGGAGCGTGAGCTCGGCGACCGAGTGCACCGGCAGGTCGCAGACGAACTCGCGGCAGGCGTAGGCGGTCGTGCGTCCGTCTTTCGGTGTGCGACCCGCGTAGAGATCGAAGCCCGCTTGCTCGAATGCGGTCGCCTGCTCCCCTGTCACCACGGTCGACACCGCACCGGGGCGGCGCCAGGTGCGGGCGAACGCGGCCAGGTCATCCGTCGGCGATTCTGCGACGACCACGAGCTGCACCGGGTCTGCGGCGAGGGCGGCCATCACGCTCAGGGCTGCTCCGAACGACATCGGCCGCTCGTCGGCAAGCGCCGCGACCGACGTCATGGCGTCCTCGGCGGCACCGCGGTACCTGCTCTCTGAGGTGAGCAGCCAGAGGGTGTGGGCGGCCGACGCCATCGCGCTGAGGCCGCTCGGGTAGGCGCCCTCGCTCGGGTCGGTCTCGAGTGCCAACCCCAGTGACGCCAGCAGCGGCTCCGGGCCGTCGGGTACCCGCAGCTCGGTGGTCGAGCCTGTCGAGACCATGCAGCAGTCGACCAGCTCGCGCGCGGCCACCGCATACCGCACCTCCCCCGTCGCGATCGCGAGGGCGAGCAGGCCGCTGGCGAGCATGCCGTAGTCCTCGAGGGTGGCGGGCGCCGGCGAGACGACACCGTCGATGGAGGTGCGCACGAGGCGGTCGGGCAGCACGTGGTGCTCGAGCAAGAAGTCGGCGGCGGCGCGTGCGTCATCCACGTGCCCCGCCTTCGCGAGAGCCTCGATCACGAGGCCGTTCCAGCCGGTGAGCACCTTCTCGTCGAGGGCCGGCGGTGTCTGCTCGGCTCGTTTGAGGGCCGACAGCTCGTAGTAGGTGCCCTCGACCCGCACACCGTCGACGACGCTCTCGCTGTCTTGCGCGGAGGCGAAGGCACCGCCGGGCAGGCGCATCACGTCGCGCAGGAAGCCGGCGATGCCGTCCGCAATCTCGGAGGAGCCGCCGCGCGCATAGACGTCGAGCAGCAGCGCGTTGTCGTAGAGCATGCGCTCGTAGTGCGGCTCGGTCCAGTCCTGCTTCGTCGAGTAACGAAAGAAGCCGCCCTCGACCGGGTCGCGCAGGTCGGATGCCGCCATCGTCGAGAGGGTTCGTCGCGCCAGCGACTCGCCGCCCGCATCCAGCAGAAAGCCGAGCACGGTCGCAACGGGAAACTTCGGCGCCGTGCCGAAGCCGCCGAACTCGGTGTCTTCGAGCGACTCGAGGCGCTGCACGTAGGGAAAGAAGCTGTCGGGCAGGGTGCCTCCCGCGGCGCGGGTGTAGCCGGCGAGCGCGGTGGTGATGCCCGTGGCGTTGGCGAGCACGGCGTCCCGGCGGTTGGTCCACGCATCGTGCACCGCGGCGAGCACATCGCGAAAGGCGGGGTGGCCGAGCAGTGGCTCCGGGGGCCAGTAGGTGCCGCCGAAGAACGGACCGCCCTCGGGAGTGACGAAGATGTTGAGCGGCCAGCCGAGGTCCTGCGTGAAGGCGCTGGCGGCGGCCAGGTAGCTCGCGTCGACGTCGGGATACTCCTCGCGGTCGACCTTGATCGCGACGAAGCTCTCGTTCAGCTGCGCGGCCAGCACCGGGTCGCTGAAGCTCTCGCGGGCCATGACGTGGCACCAGTGGCAGGTCGAGTAGCCGATCGACACGAGCACCGGCACGTTTCGAGAGGCGGCGAGCGCGAAGGGCTCCGGACCCCACTCGAACCAGTCGACGGGGTTGTCGGCGTGCGACCGCAGGTAGGGGCTCGTCGCGCTGGCGAGGCGATTCGGCATAGCCTCAGACTATGTCGCGATTCGCTGTCACCTACATCGGCGGTCCGACCGCCGTGCTCGAGTACGCGGGAATGCGCATACTCACCGACCCCACCTTCGACGAGCCGCAGACCTACGCTGACCCGGGAAGCACTCCCCTCGTGAAGACCCGCGGACCGGGCGTGGATGCCGCCGACCTCGGCCAGATCGACCTCGTGCTGCTCAGCCACCACGAGCACCCCGACAACCTCGACGTCTCCGGCGCCGAGTGGCTGATCGGGCGCCCCGTGCTCAGCACGCTCGAGGCCGCCCACGACCTCGACGTGACCGGCCTCGCCCCGTGGGAGAAGATCACCGTCGGCCACGTCACCGTGACCGCCGTGCCCGCGCTGCACGGTCCGGCCGGCAGCGAGGAGTTCGTCGGCACTGTCACCGGCTTCGTGCTGCAGTGCGAGGAGGAGCCGAACGTCTACATCAGCGGCGACAACGCCTCGCTCGATCTCGTGCGCGAGATCGCGGCCCAGTTTCCGGCGATCGACTACGCGGTCATCTTCGCCGGAGCCGCGCGCGTGCCCGCCATCGACGCACCACTCACCCTCACCAGCACGGATGCGGTGGAAGCCGCGCGCATCCTGGGCGCCGCCCAGGTGGTCGGCCTGCACACCGAGGACTGGGAGCACTTCTCCGAGACCCGCGCGCAGCTCGAGGCGGCTTTCGCCGGTACCGGGCTGCTCGCTTCGACGCCGCGCGGGGTGCGCGTCGACCTGTAGGGCGCCGCGGCTCTGGCGGCTCCGCGAGAATCAAATCCCACTTGCTAGTCAATTGACGCGCAGGCGGGATATGAATTTCGCGCCCGCGACTTGCTGCAGTCGGCTGCGACCACGTCCGCGCGCACCTCGTGAGGAGATTCACGTGACGCATGGCCACAAGCTCCTCACGAAGCGCTCTCCGGAGAGGATCTCCTTCTGAGGCGCCCGGCACGCGACTCTAGAAGGTCGCCCCCTCGGGGTTGCTGCCCTTGCGCCCCGCCTCGCCGCGGTTGACCGCGCTGACGACCGCGACCTCCTCCGGCGTGAGCGAGAAGTCGGTGACGTCGAAGTTCTCGGCCATGCGCTCTTTGCGGTTCGACTTCGGGATGACGATGTTGCCGATGTCGAGGTGCCAGCGGATGATCACCTGCGCAACGCTCTTGCCGTACTTGGCCGCGATCGCGTCCACCCCCGCGTCGTCGACGAGGTCGCCCTGGCCGAGCGGTCCCCACGACTCGGTGACGATGCCGTGCTCGGTGTTGAATGCCTTCGACTCGAGCTGCTGAAAGTAGGGGTGGTACTCGATCTGGTTGACCGACGGCACCACGTCGGCTGCATCCAGCAGCGGCTGCAGCAGCTTCGGCGTGAAGTTCGAGACGCCAATTGACTTGGCACGCCCGGACTCGGCGATCTGCTCCAGCGCCTTCCACGACTCGACATAGAGGCCGCGGTGGGCCGACGGCCAGTGGATGAGGTACAGGTCGACGTAGTCCAGCCCCAGCTTGGCGAGCGACAGGTCGAACGCGTCGAGAGCGGACTGCGTGCCCTGGTCGGAGTTCCACAGCTTGGTGGTGACGAACAGGTTCTCACGCTCGATACCCGAGTCGGCAATCGCGGCGCCGACGCCGGTCTCGTTGCCGTAGATCATGGCCGTGTCGAGGTGGCGGTAGCCGACCTCGAGCGCGTCGCTCACGATCCGCTTGGTCTCGTCGGGGTCGACCTTGAAGACGCCGAAACCGAGCTGTGGAATCGAGGTGCCGTCATTGAGAACGATGGTGGGAACAGTCATATGACAAGTCTCTAGTAGAGCTCGCCGAGAAGCGAAGCGAAGAGCTCTTCTGCCTCGCACTTGACACGCTGCCTGGTGAACCACTCGGCGATGTTGGTGCAGTCGCGGTGCAGCAGGTCGAGTCCGTTCGGATTCGTCACGGCATCCACAATCTGCGGAAGGTCGATGATGACAACGCGACCGTGGTGCACGAGCAGGTTGTATGGCGAGAGATCGCCGTGCGCGTAGCCGGCCCGGGCGAACAGGTGCATCGCCTCGACCACCTGCGACAGCAGGTCGGGCAGGTCGTCGCGCACCTGGGCCAGCCGCGGAGCCGCGGTGGCGCCGTCGCCGATGAACTCCATGAGCAGCTCGGTGCCGTTCACCTGCACGGGGTAGGGCACCGGGGCTCCGGCCTCGTGCATGCGGCACAGCGCGTCGAACTCGGCCATCGCCCAGTGGTCGGCGGCGATCGCACGACCGTAGGCCGACTTGTTGGCCATGGCGCGAGTGTCGCGGCTGCGGCGGGTGCGGCGTCCCTCCTCGTACTGCGAGCTGCGCGTGAAGTCCCGCAGTTCGGCCGAGCGGTATCGCTTGGCGGCCATCACCGCGCCGGCCTCCCCCGGCACCGCACGCTCGATCAGGTAGACGTCGGCCTCCTTGCCGGTCTTGACGATGCCCAGCTCGGTGTCGAAGGCGGCCGCCGATGTCACGACCCAGTCGGGCCGAGGCTCTGGCCCCTTCTGGCTGGGAATGACTGCCTGCCAGGTAGACCAGCGCTGGTTCTCGCCGGGCTCAAGCTGGGTGAAGGTGGGTACTGCGAATTCGTTCAAAGTAGATCTCCGAGATACGGAGGCTACTTAGCGAGCAGCCTCACGGGTGAAAGGGTCGGCAGAAGGCACGACAAAGTCGGTGTTCATGCTGAATCTCCTTTCGGTCTCGGTGGTGATGCGAGCGTAGACCTCCTACGACACGTCTGTCGAGACGTGCCGCTCATCCGGGCCGTTGTAGACAGACAG
>JBIIAR010000282.1:0-3422 GCA_044239765.1 Microbacteriaceae bacterium | reverse complement strand
CGTGAGCGGTGGAGTGTGGGGACTCGAGAACGGCTACGGCCTCATGGCCGGCGGTGCGGCATCCGACATTGAGCGCGCCATGCCGATCTTCGACGCGCTGCGTCCGGAGGGACCACGGGCCGAGGGCTTCGTTCACGCGGGCAAGGTTGGCGCTGGCCACTACGCCAAGATGGTGCACAACGGCATCGAGTACGCGCTGATGCAGGCGTGGGCTGAGGGCTACGAGCTGCTCGCCAAGCGCGACGACATCATCCACGACGTCACCGGCACCTTCGAGGCCTGGCAGCGCGGAACGGTCGTGCGCTCCTGGCTTCTCGAGCTGCTCGTCAAGGCTCTCAAGGAAGACCCCGACTTCACCGACATCGAGGGCTACGTCGAGGACTCGGGTGAGGGGCGCTGGACGGTTGAGGAGGCCCTCAACAACGCCGTACCCGTGCCGACGATCAGCGCGAGCATCTTCGCGCGCTTCGTCTCCCGCCAGGAGGACTCCCCGTCGATGAAGGCCGTCGCCGCGCTTCGCAAGCAGTTTGGTGGGCACGCCGTCCGCAAGGCCTGACCGTGCTGGTCCGGCATCTCAGCCTTCGCGACTTTCGTAACTACGAAACCGCCGAGCTCGCGCTCGAGGCGGGGCCGAACCTGTTCGTCGGCAGCAACGGCCAGGGCAAGACGAACCTGGTGGAGGCGATCGGCTATCTGAGCACCCTCGGCTCGCACCGGGTGTCGATGGACCACGCGATGATTCGGCAGGCGCAGGACTCCGCGATCATCCGCGCCCGGGTCGAGAACGGCGAGCAGTCGGCGCTGCTCGAGGTGCAGCTCAACCGCTCGTCGCCGAACCGCGCGCAGGTGAACCGCTCGGCGATCAAACCACGGGAACTGCCGCGCTACTTCTCGAGTGTGATCTTCGCACCGGAGGACATCATGCTCGTGCGCGGCGACCCGGGCGGCCGCCGACGCTTTCTCGACGAGCTGCTCGTGCTGCGCAGTCCGCGAATGAGCGGCGTCATGGCCGACTACGACCGGGTGCTGCGGCAGCGCAACACACTGCTCAAGTCGGCACGTGCCTCCAACGTCTCGCAGCTGACCACCCTGGAGATCTGGGATGAGCGACTCGTCGCCTTCGGCTCCGAGATCATCGCGGCGCGCAGCAGTCTCGTCGCCGAGCTCACGCCCGAGGTGGCCCGCGCGTACGCGACCGTGGCCGGGGCAGACCACGCGGCGTCGCTGAGCAGCTATCTCAGCATCCGTGCCAAATCGATGGATGACGACGCTGAGTTCGAGACCGAGGCGATGGTCGGCGACCGCATCACCGTCGATCTCGCCGCCGAGGGATTCCGCGCGGCGCTCGCCCGCCTGCGTCGGGCCGAGCTCGCTCGAGGAGTGACGCTCGCCGGCCCCCACCGCGACGACCTCGTGCTGCAGCTCAACGCGCTGCCCGCCAAGGGCTACGCCAGTCACGGCGAATCCTGGTCGTTCGCACTCGCGCTCAAGCTCGCCTCGGCCGAGGTGCTGCGCCGCGAGTCGATCTCCGGTGACCCGGTGCTCGTGCTCGACGACGTGTTCGCCGAGCTCGACGAATCGCGTCGCGGCCGCCTCGCGGCGGCAGTGGGGGCCTTCGAGCAGGTGCTGATCACCGCCGCCGTCTTCGACGACGTGCCAGAGACCCTCGCCGGCAACGTGGTGCGAATCCGCGCCGGCCGGGTGCTCGAGGAGGGCGAGGAGTGACCGAGGCGAACGATGAGGCGAAGGCCGTCTACGCGAGGTTCAGGCAGATCTTCGGCGATGCATCCGGCTTCGTCAGCCGTGACGCGCGCAAGCGCGCGACCGTGGTGCCTGGCTCGAGCGTGCCTTTCGGCGGCGGCCGCGACGCGGTCGGCCTCGGCGACGTCATCGACGGCCTCACGTCGAAGATGGGGTGGAACTCGCCCCTCGCCCAGTCCGCGCTGCTCGCCAGCTGGGCAGAGATCGCGGGTGCAGAGACCGCGGAGCACTCGACACCGGTTGGCATCGAGGAGGGCGTGCTGACAGTGAAGTGCGACTCAACGGCGTGGGCGACGCAGCTTCGGCTGATGCGATCGCAGATCGGCACGCAGATTGCCGTGCGGTTCCCGGAGGCGGGCATCGAGTCCGTGCGCTTTGAGGGCCCTAACGCCCCAAGCTGGAAACGAGGCCCCAGAGCAATTCCAGGGCGTGGTCCTCGCGATACTTACGGGTAGCTGGGCAAAACTGGTCACTCTGCCTACGAAAAGTCCCCAGATCGGCGATTTCGGGCAAAAGCCCTAGACCGTTTGGTAGACTCTTCACGCCGTCGATTGCGTCCATTCTGGACCAGACCGTCGAATGGCACGAGTAGCTACAAGGGCAGGAGCCTGATTTCACGATGACATCGACGCCAACGGAAAACCTGCCAGACGATAGCTACGGCGCCGATCAGATTCAGATCCTCGAGGGTCTTGAGGCTGTGCGCAAGCGCCCCGGTATGTACATCGGATCGACCGGGCCCCGCGGACTCCACCACCTCGTCTACGAGGTTGTCGACAACTCCGTCGACGAGGCCCTCGCCGGCTACTGCGACACGATCAGCGTCACCCTGCTCAAGAACGGCGGAGTGCGCACCCGCGACAACGGACGCGGTATTCCGGTCGACCTCAACAAGCAGGAGAACAAGTCGACCGTCGAGGTCGTCATGACGATCCTGCACGCGGGCGGCAAGTTCGGCGGTGGCGGCTACTCGGTCTCGGGTGGTCTGCACGGTGTCGGCATCTCCGTCGTCAACGCGCTGTCGCGCGAGGTGGACACCGAGGTACGCCGCCAGGGCCACGTCTGGCGCATGAGCTTCAAGAACGGCGTTCCCGTTGCCCCGCTCGAGAAGGGCGAGGCGACCGACGAGACGGGAACGCAGCAGACCTTCTGGCCGAGCGAAGAGACCTTCGAGACCGTCGAGTTCGACTTCGAGACACTGCGTGCCCGCTTTCAGCAGATGGCCTTCCTCAACAGGGGACTGCGCATCACCATCACCGACGAGCGCGGTGACGAGGACGTCGTCGAGAGCTACATGTACGAGAAGGGGCTCGTCGACTACGTCGAGTACCTCAACAAGTCGAAGCGCGGCGAGCTGATCCACCCCGAGGTCATCGCCTTCGAGTCGGAGGACACCGACCGCAAGATCTCTCTCGAGGTCGCGATGCAGTGGACCAACGCCTACACCGAGAGCGTGCACACCTACGCGAACACGATCAACACCCACGAGGGCGGAACCCACGAAGAGGGCTTCCGCGCCGCACTCACCACGCTCGTCAACAAGTACGCGCGCGAGAAGGGCATCATCAAGGAGAAGGATGACAACCTCTCTGGCGATGACGTGCGCGAGGGTCTGACCGCGGTCATCTCGGTCAAGCTCGCCGAGCCGCAGTTTGAGGGCC
>JBIIAR010000281.1:0-3423 GCA_044239765.1 Microbacteriaceae bacterium | reverse complement strand
GCGAACCTCGCCAAGATGCCCCACCTTCTGGTGGCCGGATCGACCGGCTCTGGCAAGTCGAGCTTCGTCAACTCGATGATCACCTCGGTGCTCATGCGGGCCACGCCGGCCGAGGTGCGAATGGTGCTCATCGACCCGAAGCGCGTCGAGCTCTCGATCTACGCCGGTGTGCCGCACCTCATCACGCCCATCATCACGAACCCGAAGAAGGCCGCCGAAGCGCTGGCCTGGGTCGTGAAGGAGATGGACATGCGCTACGACGACCTCGCGTCGTTCGGCTTTCGCCACATCGACGACTTCAACCGCGCGGTCGTGGCCAACGAGATCGTGCTGCCCGCGGGCAGTGAGCGCAAGCTCTCGCCCTACCCCTACCTTCTCGTTGTCGTCGACGAGCTCGCCGACCTCATGATGGTCGCCCCCCGCGACGTCGAGGACTCGATCGTTCGCATCACCCAGCTGGCGCGCGCGTCGGGCATTCACCTCGTGCTCGCCACCCAGCGCCCGTCGGTCGACGTCGTCACCGGACTCATCAAGGCCAACGTGCCGTCGCGCCTCGCCTTCGCGGTGTCGTCGATGACCGACTCCCGGGTGATCCTCGACCAGCCGGGCGCCGATAAGCTCATCGGCCAGGGTGACGCGCTCTTCCTGCCCATGGGGGCGTCCAAGGCCATTCGCGTGCAGGGCGCGTGGGTCAGTGAGGATGAGGTGTCTGCTGTCGTGCAGCACGTCATCAAGCAGGCTCGCCCCGAGTACCGCGAAGACGTTGCCGCGGTCGCCGAGAAGAAGAACATCGACGCTGACATCGGAGACGACCTCGAGCTGCTGCTCGCGGCGACCGAGCTCATCGTGAGCACCCAGTTCGGGTCGACCTCGATGCTGCAGCGCAAGCTGCGTGTCGGCTTCGCCAAGGCCGGCCGCCTCATGGACCTGCTCGAGAGCCGCGAGATCGTCGGCCCCTCCGAGGGCTCCAAGGCGCGCGACGTGCTCGTCACCCCCGACCAGCTGCCAGCCGTTCTCGCCCGCCTCCGTGGCGGCGATGCGCCGGCGCCCATCGACGCCGTCGCCGATTCCCTCGCGGGATACGATGAGGTCGAGGTTTCTGACGAGGACGCCTGGAACCTGACCGACCGGGAGTGACAGTGACATCGCTGAGTGGCCGCATCATCTCGAAGGGCGATGGGCCGGCAAGCAACGCGAACATCGCGAACATCATCACGGTGGTTCGCATCCTGCTCGCCCCGCTGTTCATCTGGATGCTGCTGGCCGACGACGGCGAGCTCGGACCGCTGCGCTACGCCGCGGCAGCGCTCTTCGTCATCGCGATCGTCACCGACAGCCTCGACGGCCACCTCGCCCGCAGCCGCAACCTCATCACCGACCTCGGCAAGATCCTCGACCCGATCGCCGACAAGGTGCTCATCGGTGCGGCGCTCGTCGCCCTCTCGCTGCTCGGCGAGCTGTGGTGGTGGGTGACCATCGTCATTCTCGTTCGCGAGTTCGGCATCACCATCTTCCGCTTCGCAGCCCTGCGCAGTCGCGTGATCGCGGCCGACTGGAGCGGCAAGCTCAAGACCGTCGTGCAGGCGGTCGCCGTCTCGCTGCTGCTCTTCCCCTTCTGGGTGCAGCTCGGGGAGTGGTACCACGTCGTCGGCTACGTGCTCATCGGCGTCGCGCTCGCGCTCACCGTCTACAGCGGCATCGACTTCCTCCTGAAGGCCTGGCGAAGTGGCCGACCTAGCTCCTGAGGTTGTGGCGCGACTCATCGAGCGCGGGCTGACGATCGCCGTGGCGGAGTCGCTCACCGGCGGCCAGCTGGTTGCCTCCCTCGTTGACGTGCCCGGGGCATCCGCCACTGTTGTCGGGGGAGTGGTCGCCTACGACACCTCCCTCAAGCACAGCGTGCTGGGCGTCTCTGCCGCCTTGCTAGCCGAGAAGGGTGCGGTTGACCCGGAGGTCGCTCGGCAGATGGCGTGCGGTGTGCGGGCCGCGCTGGCCGTCAACGGCAGAGACGCGGATGTCGGCATAGCCACCACCGGCGTGGCCGGCCCCGACGCCCAAGACGGCAAGCCCGTCGGCACGGTGTACATCGGCCTCGACATTGCGGGGCGGGTGGAGTCGCACGCGCTGACGCTGCACGGCTCTCGCTCAGAGATTCGCACAGCAACCGTGCAGCACGCACTGGCTACCCTTTTGGCAGTGCTCAACGAATAGTGGGAATAGCGAGGGTTTCCATCTCGTTACAGATAGTGATTTCACAACGAAAACAAAGAGTGCGCTGGTTAGAGTTTTCGAAACGAATGGTTTAGCGTTGCTTCTCCACTCGATCGTTTGATTAGGGCAAGTCTTAAAGAGGAGGGTCCAATGATTCTGGTTCGTCAAGAAATCGGTGACGTGCTCCGCGACTTCCGCTTGCAGAAGGGCCGCACCCTGCGACAGGTTGCGAGCAAGGCGAGCGTCGCCCTCGGATATCTCAGCGAGGTGGAGCGTGGCCAGAAAGAGGCCAGCTCCGAGATTCTCGCGTCGGTCGCTGATGCGCTCGACACCCCGATCTCCGTCATCATGCGCGAGGTGGGCGACCGCCTCGCAGTGATCGAGGGACTCAACGCGATTCCCGACACCCTGCCTGACGAGTTCATCGCAGAGTTCGACAACGACCTCGTCTCGCGCTAAGTCGCCAGACAGCAGAAAAGCCCCGGCCTCATCGGCCGGGGCTTTTCTCGTTGCTGCTAGTCGAAGATGTAGGTCGTCAGGTCGATGTACGGGCCGCCCTCGAACTCTGCCGGTGCCTCGTCGCCGTAGGCCTCCTTGTAGAGGTACATCGACATGCCGTAATCCAGGCCGCTGCAGTTGTAGCCGGTGAGCGACTCGTAGACGTTCGGGTCGCTGCACTCGAATCCGTCGGCGGCGTAGGCGTCGCTGATCGCCTGCGCGTTCTCCTCGGTGCCCTCGAAGTAGACGACCTGGATGATGTGGCTCGAGTAGTCGGGAGCATCGACGATCTGGTAGCCGCAGTACGGCTCGACGTCGGAGCTGAGGGCGACCGGGTCACCCGGTTCGTCCAGGCTCTGGATGTCTTCCACCGGAATGCCGAAGATCTGCGAGGCGTAGTCCATATGCGTGTCATCGCAGAAGGGAACGTCGCCGGTGACCACCGGCCCGTCGGTCTCGTCGGGATCCGGCTCGTCCTCGTCTTCATCGTCGTCGTCGTTGTTGCGATCCGACGTGTTGTTCGAGGTCGTCGAGCTGCCGTTGACGTAGTTGACGATCGCGCTGACACCGAAGACGCCCGCGACGCCGATGCCGACGACGACGACCGCGGTGATGACCGCGATGAGGGCGACTCCCATCTTCTTCTTGGGCGCCGGGGCAACCGGGTACGCGGCGTAGAGCGACGGGTCGGGCTGGCCGGCCTGCTGCTGCGCG